>JAZSKG010000236.1:0-3895 GCA_045534735.1 Candidatus Stercoripulliclostridium sp. | reverse complement strand
ACTATAATTGCTTGCTCGGTTTACTCATCAGGTTTGCTTCGCAAACTACTGCACTCCGCACTAAATCTTTTTCCTTGTGAGTGTAGCGAAGCGAAATGAGGTCGTTCCGCACTCCGCGTTCCGCATTCCGCACTTAAATAGCCTTCCGCATTCCATCTCACACGTCCCAATTATCAAGATCAATATCTTTTACGTCACGGAAAATGCCGGATATCTCTTCCTCGCTGTAAGATTGAGGAATTAGGTTGTGGGTGGTATCGTTATTTTTCTTCTTGAAATCCCTATAACAACCTTGACGCAGTTTATCTAGATGCTTATCAAGAAGGGACATGGTCTTTATGGTGTTACGTGCAAAGGTGGATCGGTCGTACTCCCTCTTCGCCTCCTCGTACTCATATAGAGTGTGCTTGGGAGTTCTATCCATGGTGACGGGGAAAAGGGCCTCTACTTCCTCTTTCGTTCCTTTCCTACCACTCAAAGAGGAAGAATTAGAAAGAGATTGTGTGTGTTTTATAAGGTGTGTTTTATTGGGTGTGTTGGGCTCAGCGGTAGGTACCTCCGAAGCCCCCGAGTTGTCAACCAAAGGCTTTTCTTTTTCTAACACTTTTTCTTTTATATTCTCTTTATTTCTATTCTTATCTCTTCTAGGGGACGGATTGGTTGGCAGTTGGTTGTCATCTTCGTCACCATTTTTTAGTTCATATTCCCCCTTTTCATTGATTTTTACCAGACTTCTTTCCCGTAGGGAAAGGGTGGTGCGACATCTATCTTTTCTTATGGAGTTGTGTTGGAACCAATGTTTTATGAGTAAAACGCCGGAAAATTCAAAATCAATGAGCCAACCGTTATCAACGAGTTCTCTTATGCTCTTCACAGTCGCTCCTGCGATACGCGTCGCACATATTCCATTGGTTACAAAGCCCTCGTCGTCTGCGCTGGCCATGAGGGCAAAATATAGCACTTTTGCAGAGCGAGTGAGCCCGACAAACTGATCGCTGGTGATAAGTTTACAATTAAACATTCTTTTTTCTGCCATTAATAATTCTCCTTTGAGTGGATAGGTTTTCTAACTGCTTTCTTCCTCTTTCGCGCTCGGGGGAGCGACGTTACTCACTATTTTCTTCATCTTTCGCGCTCCTCTTTTTCCTACTATTTTCTTCGTCTTTCACGAATAAGGCGTTCCTTGTGGCGAACAAGTGCCGTCTTCGTAATGCTCTTTTCAGGGGTGGGAAGATGCGCCATAACGTAGTAACGGAACTCGTCCATGGCGTGGTCGTCGCGCTTTATGGGTTGGTCATGGTTGCCCCAGGAATAGCCCTTAATTTCCCTTATGAAGTTGACGCAGTTTTTAAATACGAATACGGCAGGTGGTCGCTTGGAGAAAAGTTCTCTTACCTTACTTATACCTGTAAAAAGGTCCTTGTTTACCTTAGTGTTGACCTGTATGCCGTGGTCGTAAAAGAGTTCTGCAACACTCTTTTCGCCGGAAAGCGTGCGTTGGTTGGAGGCGCTGTCTATGAGGGCATTAAGTCTTCCGTCACTACCCAAAGTCCAACCAATTTCCTTTGCGATAGCGAGTATTTTTTCTGCGTGATACTCCACACTCTTACCACTTTCATAATGCTCGTAGGCGACGTATACGTTGCCGTCGTAGTCACGGTAGTAAAAGTGGCAAGAGAGAGGATTACGAAGTCCGGGGTCTATGCTAACCCCACTCTCCCATTCTTTGGGAAGTGTGAAAGGCTCTATTACGTGAACCGAAGTATCAAATTCGGGATACACAAGTCCACTATTTGGCATAAAGCGACCAAAGCGCCTTGCTTCCAAATTGTCTTCTGATAGTATACCTTTCATTCTTTCCACTTCGTCTTTTGGGAGGAAGGGATTGTCCTCCCACTCCATAGAAATGGTAAAGATTTCCTCGTCGCCCCTAGGGTTTAGGTAGATGTCGTCGTACACCCAAGTAAGACCTTTAAGGGGTGTCATGGTACTAAAGAGGTCACCCTTTTGGTCTAGAACACGCATTAGACATTCCTCGTAAATATCCCTTGGAGGTTCTTCATCAAACCACACGAAGTTAAGGGAGGCGCCCTGGAATTTTTCTCTGCCTTGCTCGTAACTTTTAAAGGTCAGTTTGGAGATGCCACCAAAGACGTTTTTAAGGTAGATGGTATCTATGATGCCCTCGGCGGGGAAGTCCTTGGAGCCCTCTTGCATGGTTATGCGCTCTATCCATTCGGGGTTAAGGTAGCGTAGAATCTTGGCTTGGGAAACCTCCCGTTGCACCTCGTTCGTAACGGTACACGCCCAACCGACTGCGTTCTTTACGTTCTTTCTATAAGGGTGTATCCCCCTAAGTATCCATAGACATTCAACTGCGCCACACTCCGTTTTGCCCGATCTGTTTCCACCAAATACCCAACGATTTCGCTTTTTGGATTTATGGAATTCCAGTTGCTTATGGTGGACCTTTTCGCCCACGTTGTAGCGTTCTATGGCGCGACAATCATACCTTCTTTTTTCTTCCCTTTCTATCTCAAGTATTCTGGCGATAATTTCTCTATCTTCTTTCTGCATAATATCTTTCTGCCCTTTCCTTAAGACTTTCAAGGTAGAATTCATCTTGTGCCTTCTTCCTTGCCCTCTCAAGTTTGGCGTTATGCTCCTCCATTTCCCGTAAGAGTTCCCTACTCCTTTCCACCCTTGTTTTTCTTGCGTGGACTATCATGCGAGCGTCTATTTTCTCGTACGGATAGGTAATGAGTAAAACGTTATCCTTGCCACGGAGTTCAAATTTTCCTTTGCTCCGGTTATAATGGAGGGTATAATCGGGGTCTATTTCCTTGAGGCGATCCGAAATATCAAAAACGTCGTGAGTAATTAACATAATCTCTATCATTCTCCTAAAATACGCGTTAAGCGTTTGTTATAATTTCCCTATGAAAATACTACTTAGTGCCCTAATACTGCTTTTTAGTCTATGCCCCACGGTGGCTCGCGCAGAGAGTGATACGCCACATATAGTTATTGAGGGGGAGACCTGGCTCTATGATGAAAAGGGGGAAAAGATATTCCTACTTCCCATAACCTATTATGCAAGGATAAACAACCTTGATGAAGTCTACTATTACGTGACCTTTAATGGGGTGCATGGACGAGTTAAAAAAAATGAAGTGCGAGCCGTGGGGTACAATTATTCGGTGCCCAGTAGCGCCCAAGATCTAACGTTAAAAGAGGAATATGCCGACTTTAGTGGGATAGAACTTAAGAAATATCCCGACCTAAGTGCAGAAACAATTACCAGTATACCGAGTAAAAGCACCTTTACATTTCTTGGAAAGTACCCCACGGCAAGCGGAGGCGAACGGTACTACGTGAGATATGAAAACTCACTTGGGTACGTAAAAGCAGAGCGCACCAATGCCCCGGACCTAAATATACCCGATTTTGTACCGGAGATAGAATCTTCAACCAATACAGGAGACGGGAATGAAATCCTAGAAGAAGAGGTAGTGAAGAGTTTAGATAGTACGGAACTTAAGATCATAATCATAGTGGGGCTGGCAGTACCTGCGGTGGCGATAGTTGTTTTGCTATTTAAAAGGAAGTAAAACGCGTTATTTTAGTTCTATACTGCGTTAAAACCAAAACCCCTTCAGGGCGCAGTAGTTTACTACAGCAACCCTTTGTTGTTTTGTCTTTGCCTTGTCTAGCATCTAAACTAACGCGTTTTAAGAGTAGACTGCGTTGAATTTTTTAATGCAGTACGAGGCAAATAACCACTTCGCGCTATCGCTTGATAGACCACGATTTTTAGATGAGATACGACGCAAAGGGAAACAATTTCCGACAGGACTTTACTAGAAGTAAACGAGTTAGGAAATTTTTTGCTTTG
>JAZSKG010000220.1:0-1911 GCA_045534735.1 Candidatus Stercoripulliclostridium sp. | reverse complement strand
ACCTCTTCAAAGCCGAATCTACCCTCTTTAACAAAGCCTTTAACAATATCTTCAATTGGAATTCCACGATAGTATAATTCTCCATCAACTGGGATGCGGTTGCCATTTTCATCCTCTTTGGCTGCAATAATTTCGGAGATTTCCGTTAATCCGACCAAAACGCCCTTACCGTTTATATCTCTTAGACCACGTTTGCAGTCGTATTGATCATAGTACTCTTGCTTAATAAGAGTACTTTTAGCAGCGGGTTCAGAAAGTTCTTTTATTCTCTTTTGCAAGGGGTTTCTTGGATTAGGTGCTTTGGGCATAATTTCCTCCTTACTTTTTTAGTACATTCTATGTTTATAGCATTAAATCATAGTTAAAATAATTTTACCAAAAATTTCATTAAAAGTCAATAATTAATATGCGCGTATTACGCGTGTATACGCACATAGAACCAGAATACTTTTTAGTCCAAATAGCCAATAAAGTATTGAAGTTACATTTTTTTTGCTGTATAATTAAAAATATGAAACGACCGAATATTATTTTTTATTTTGCCGACCAACAACGTTGGGACACCATTACTCCAACGTTAACCCCCTCTCTAACAGCACTTGCTGAGGAGGGTGTTACGTTTGAAAACTGCTTTACCTGCCAGCCTGTTTGCGGGCCTGCTCGTGCTTGCTTACAAAGTGGCACCTATGCTACAGAGAACGGATCTTACTGGAATGGCATCGCTTTAAGAAAAGACATTAAGCCCTTAGCAGAATATTTTAACGATGCCGGCTACGACACGGCCTACATAGGAAAGTGGCACTTGGCTAGCGATAGATACCCGGGAATCGGTATCCATTGTGAGAGTTCTAGTATCCCAAAAGACCGTCAAGGCAAATATTCTTACGTACGCGCTTCCGACGTTTTAGAGTTCACGTCACACGGGTATGATGGATACGTTTTTGATGAAAATGGTAATAAGTTAGAGTTTACCGGATACCGTGCAGATTGCATTAACGACTACGCAACGGAATACATTGAAAACCACAACGAAGATAAACCTTTCTTCATGTTTATTTCTCAACTTGAGCCACACCATCAAAACGACAGACATTGCTACGAGGGCTACAAACCCACCATAGAAAGTTATAAAGATTATCCCATACCAGACGATCTCACATTCCTAAAAGGCGATTACAAAAAGAGTTACCCCGATTATATAAGTGCGATAAATAGACTAGACTATAACGTTGGTCGTCTTATTGAAACACTTAAAGAAAAAGGTATTTATGATGACACCATCATTATTTATACCTCAGATCACGGCTCTCACTTTAAAACGAGAAACCTTGAATACAAGAGAAGTCCTCACGATAGTTGCACCCATATTCCACTAATTATTAAAGGTGGTAAATTCTTGGGTGGTGAAAAAGTTAAGGAAATTGTAAGCCTAATAGACCTTCCCCCTACTCTTTTAGATTTGGCTGGAATAGACATCCCTGAAAGTTATAGTGGAGAATCGCTATTAAATGATACTAAACGCGACTACGCCTTTATGCAGATAAGCGAATCTCAAGTTGGTAGAGCGATTAGGACAAAGGACTATTTGTATTCCGTTAGGGCAATCGGAATCGGCTATATTAAGGCAAAAGCAAAGGTTTACTTTGAAGACTATCTGTACGACGTTAAGAAGGATCCAAACCAAAAGAACAACCTGATTAAATCTAAAGATTATGCTAACGTAAGGGCATCGCTTAAAGAACAAATAACCAAGCAAATGGTTGAAATCGGAGAAAAGAAACCCATTATTCTTCCAGCCCTATTTACTCGCAAGAAATAATTACTAAAATAAAAGAACCTACGACATCGTAGGTTCTTTCTTATTGATTTCTTATTAATCGTCGTACTTAACGTAACGTGCCTCCCTACGTT
>JAZSKG010000221.1:0-1783 GCA_045534735.1 Candidatus Stercoripulliclostridium sp. | reverse complement strand
ACTATTTGTACAAAAGGTGTAAAATGAAGAAATTTGTACGAGTACCCGTACTCGTTTTATGTATGATAGCATCGGCTTTTTGCTTGATCGCTTGCAATACGGATGAAAATGAAGAAACTCCGTTCGTTGCTCCTTCCTTTGATTTCACTAAACCGGAAGGGCTTCCCGATTACGCTCTAACCATAGAATGGATAGGTAAAGACGGTAACTCAACTTCTTTCGTTCCCAATCGTCCCACGGCTATAGTCTTTAACGATGCTACCGAGTATAACCGCAAAGAGGGTATTAACCTTGATACCGAGGCATATAACGCTAACGTTATTGACTCTAAAATATCCCTTAAAAAGGTGTCCCATTTGTGGTATCGTCAAGGCTGGAACATAGGCGTTTTCCACTACGAAAACTTTGCAGATGATTCTCGCGCAAACGTAACAAATAAGATTTATAATTCTTCCTCCATGACCTACGTTAACGTTGATGGAGACGTCGTTACCAAGACTCCCGATTTTAACCTCACCGAAGCCTTTATTTCTCAACTACTTAAGTCTACGACCAGCGACGCCTTAGCACTAGGTAGTGGTAAGTACATTCAAGAATTACGCTTCATAGGTAACGGAGTAGGGGCATCACTTGCAGTATCTGCCGGCGAATACCTAGATTACCTTTATGAAAACGGTGCTGTGGAAGTAGGCTATCTTCCCGATAGAATTGACCTAATTGACCCTTACTTTTCCAACACAGGTGTTGCTACCGTAGTTGATTTTTACTCACAAACCACCCTTGCTTCTGCTCTCACCTACAACTCTAAAGCAATAGTTGAACTAGCAGACAAAGGAACCGTTTTCACCCTTGTTGAAAGCGATAGTAAATTCTACGACAGTTACGATAATCGTTACTCTGGGGTATCCGTAATAGACGATAAGGTTACCTTTACCGAGGATGGCGATTCCAAACTATACCTTGATATAAAGAAGAACGTAGCATACCTTAACTTTAGAGAAACCTTCTCATCTAAACTTCCCGAAAGTTACAAAGACCTAAGAAGAAGCACCCTTGACTGGTTCTTGTACACCATAAATGGTTCCGACCTAGGCGATAATAGTTCCGAGTACGAAAGAGTAGATACCATTAGCGACAGCGATATTCGCCCCATGATAGACGGATTTAATATGACCGGCACCGGTACGGGTTCATCTGTAAAATATAGTGTATCGGCTTGGACTCCCACCGTATACCTAAGAGCAGTACGTGGCCGCGAATATAAAATGGAAAGGTATAGTTCAGATAAGAAAACCACCTACACCATGGAAAGATTTAGAGCAGAAAACTTCCAAATAAGCGACATTACAATTGACGATTATTACGCAGTTTGTGGTTACGTTTACGAGGACGTAGATAAGAGTTACTTTGTAAACCTAAATCGCTCCGGCATTGCTAATGCAACTATATTTATGACCATCACTGTTCAAGATGAAAAGACCGACGTTTCCAAGACTAAGGAAATCTCCATTAAGAGTGACAAAGACGGTTTCTTCTTCTACAACCTTGGTCCCGATAACCTAGGTGCATCCATAGTTATGAAGGTAACTCCGCCTCAACATTACTATCGTTACACCTCTACCGACGCTAATGCTACCAGCAATTACCTCTACCATAGCAAGAACACCATTACCACTTCAGGTGGACTTTCTACCACACTCTCTAGCACAAAGAATCAGAACTTTTTCTTATACTTTGCGAACTGTGGTCTAACTAAGTAAAACGCGTTATTTTAGCGCTATAC
>JAZSKG010000200.1:0-8656 GCA_045534735.1 Candidatus Stercoripulliclostridium sp. | reverse complement strand
GTAGTAGCCTTGATACTTTACCTGCAACACATCCCGAAAGGCAAATGAGGTTGTCGCTATATTTTTCAAGTAGATCAAGATCAATTCTTGGCTTATAGTGGAAACCTTCCTTATAAGAAAAAGAATTTAATCTAGCTAGATTTTTGTAGCCCTCATAGTTTTTTGCAAGAAGAATCAAGTGACAATTCTTGTTGTCATCGTTATTTCTTCCTTCTCTTGAATGCATATTTTCCGTTGTGTAGAATTCACATCCTATTATGGGCTTAATCTTTTTCTTTTTACAAGCAGCATCAAATTGAACGGTAGCATACATGTTGCCGTGGTCAGTCATGGCAAGAGCGGGCATGTTTAATTCTTGGGCTCTATCAACTAATTTGTTAATGGGAGCCGCTCCATCTAGTAAACTATACTCGGTATGAACGTGTAAATGTACGAATCCTTTTTCTCTTGTTTCCATTTTTACCTCTATTCAATTTCATCTGCTAGTGCTACTAACTTGCGCATTCTGTGATTAAGACAACTTTTAGAAGGATTACCTTCAATTCTTAAGGAAAGTTCAATGAGTGACATTTCCGGGAAATTTAATCTAGCCAGTGCCGTATCTTGTAACGATTTATCCAGTGTTTTAAGAACGCCCGATTTCATTAGTTTCTCAATTGCTCCAATTTGCTTGAAACTGGCCTCAATGGTTTTATCAATATTAGCAGACGTACAATTGTTCTTTCTGTTTTCATCATTTCTGATGGAGCGCATTACTATAGTGTTTTGTATTTCTAAAACGGCCTTCATTGCGCCTAAAAATGCACATAAGTCGCTTATTTTTTCTGCATCTTTTATGTACACGGAAAAGGTTTCGCCACGTCTACGCATTTTGGGCTCTGCATCTAGGGTTGTTAAAAGATCCAGTAGATTTTCTGCAACCGTTTCATCGCTTAAATTAAACTCCATTGAGTACCCGCCCTTGCTAGAAATGGCAGCACCATTTTTATCAAAGGTAAACGATGGAATGGATATTGTTCCACTTGCGAGGAATACACCTTGTAAAAATGCCTTTTGGCAACATTGACTTTCTACTAGTTCCGGGCAAATGCCTTCGTATAACTGGTAAGGGGCAGGAGAAATATAGGTTTCTTCAAGTAAGTCAAAACATTTTGCACCGGGAAGATCCATTTCATATACGATTTTTCTTTCTTGTTGTCTCATTTTTACAACGGGCTCAAAAAAGATTAATTGTTTAACTATCTGCGCACTTTTAACTATTAATTCGGAACTGTGGTGTTGAATATTTATACCAAATCCGGAACTGGTCACGTAGTAATTTCCGGCACCACGAATAAGCCCGGAAATAAAGGCTCTTTTACAACAAGAATTATGGATTTTTCCCTCAATAAGTTCTTGTTTTACAACGTGGGAAATGGTATGTTCTGTATTCAATTTAGTCTTCTCCAACAATATCTATTTCTTTTTTAAGGTCTACGTTATATTTCTTTTTAACCATGCATCTACAAAGTTCTATGAGATCAAGGTAATCTTTTGAGGTTGCATCGCCCAAATTTACTATAAAGTTTGCGTGTGTTTTGGAAATTTGTGCCCCACCTATGGACGTTCCTTTTAGCCCTAGTTTATCTATAAGGAAACCGGCACTAACGTTGGTTTCAGGCCTTAGAAACACTGAACCAAGACTAGGTGCAGATGGTTGAGTATTCCTTCGGAGACGTGTGAATTCTTTAATTTTTGCGCCTAAGTCTTCATTGGTTTTTGTTAGTTCAAGTTCAACGTAAAGAATTACTAGGTTTTTTAGCCTTTCTCCCGATGACCGATATGAGTAGGATAGGTCCTTTTTCCTTAAAACAATGCTTTTTAGCGTTAAAGGATCTATGCAATAAATTTTGCTTACCAAGTCCCCGATTGTAGATCCGAAGCATCCTGCGTTTTTTATGGTTGCACCACCAATGGTACAAGGTATGCCACATAATGTTTCTAAACCACCGAGTCCACGATGAGATAGGACTTTGGTGAGTTTAGGAATCATGACACCGGCGCCGGCAAGGACGACGTTATCTTTAATATAAAAGTGGTCAAGTGATTTAAGTGAGATGCAAGCGCCTTTAAATCCACCATCTTTTATTAAAGTATTTGACCCGTTTCCAAGTAGGAAAAATGGGAAGTGAAAGTCCTTAAGAAGTTGAAAGACTATTTTAACTTCTTTTATGTTCTTTGGGTATACGACTAAGTCAACGTTACCGCCACATTTAAGTAAACTTAAATATTTTCCGGAAACGTTCGTGTTAAAGTGTATACCATAGTGCTTAAGGGCAATACCTAACCTAATAACATTATAACAAATACTAACCTCCTTTACAAGTGCAATATTTAGATTTTACTATTTTTTAAGTACGTAGATATTAGACGAATGAAAGCAAGAATTATAAGAGCGAAACCTATAATTCCAATTGCAGGATAAACGTATTTAATCAGTTGCCCAAATCCTAGTGAAGAAAGAACTAGCGCCAACGAGCAAGTGAAGTATGGGCTAAGTTCTTTTTTACCAGTAGAAAGAGAGAGCGAAGAAAGACAACTTGTAAGTATAGATAAAAGAATAACTATAACGCTAAATATGCTTAAATTGGTATCTAAAGATACAGAATAAAGTGGTATTGTGTTGCTTTCATAACCAACTATTATCGCTTTTACGACAATTATGAGAATGCTTGTAAAAACACCTATGCAAAAGGAAATCAAGGGAGCGTCTTTTGTAGTGTTTTTATTTGAAAACGAGGTTGAAAAAATACCGGCATTAGCAGTATTAAGGCTAGCGTAGATTAAGGGGCTAACGTAATTAGAGGTTCCCTCTATTTTACCGTGTTGCCTAATGAAGAGTATACAAAAGAAAATGAGAATTATTGGAACGCTTATGGCACTTAACCATTTTACCTTATTCATGCCGAATTCATATATTAAAATTGTAACTACAGCCATAATAAAGGAGCCGTACCTAATACCCAAAACTTCATAAGTTATACTTTCTGCACCACCAAGCATTGCGCCTAAAAAAATGAAGTTTATCATTCGTATTATAGTAGTGCCGATTTCTAAGTGGTTTTTAAATAGAGCAGTATTAAGGTCAGTTTTGCTTTTTATTCCAAGTGCAATGAACGGATAGGAAAAGATGCCAATAAGAACACCGGTTAATGCAACCGAAAATAAGTTAGAGTTAGAAAAGAAAACTCCAATTTCCTTACCGGTTGCAAAGCCGGCGCCAATAAGTGAACTAACGAATATAAATGCTGTAACCAAACTGCTTATTAGGTTCATATTATATTGTATTAGAGAAATTATTATTTAGTTGTATTATTTAAATGTGCGAGAAATAATTTTCTCAAGTATTGCAACAATTAGGTACATAAGCGTTGCGAGAACGCAAAGCATAAGAGTAGATGCCATAACTAGATCTAGGTTAAAGACTTGGGAACCATACACCAAAAGGTAACCTATGCCTTCTTTAGAAACAAGATACTCTCCCATAATCGTTCCAACCCAACTTAGACCGACGTTAATTTTTAGTATTGCAATAATGTTGGGTATATTGCTTGGTAATATGAGTTTAAAGAGGATTTGAGCCTTATTGGCACCCATTGATTTTAAGAGTTGTATTTTTTCTTTGTCAACCGACGTGAACCCGGTATGTGCCGATATAATGGTTATAATTACACAGATTAGTAGAGCCATGGTAATAATAGCGCCTCTACCGGCCCCCACCCATATTATAATAAGCGGACCGAGTGCAACTTTAGGAAGCGAGTTTAATACGATTAAATATGGTTCCAGTACGTCGCTTAAGGTTGTGCTACACCAAAGAGCAATTGCAACCATAACGCCAATAAGGGTTGAAAGTAGAAAACTTAGAACCGTTTCATATAGGGTCGCGCCTAGGTGTAAGAATAAATTTCCATTTAGATATAGATCCTTTATTGCAGTTACAATACGCGAAGGGGAACTGGTTATAAAAGGGTCGCTCCACTCAAACGTTGCAGAAAGTTCCCATATTCCTAAAGAGAAGATTAGGATACTAATTTGCAACGTTAAGACTACTATTTTATGCACTTTAATGCGTTTAAGGTATTTTTTATGTTCTTCACTCATCACCAACCTCCAAGTCTTTCCAAATGTTACGGAAGTAAACGTTAAAGCCTTCTTGCTCCCGCCTTTTAATGGGTGGTAAACTATGATCTAGTTTAATATCATATATGGTTTTAATTGTAGCGGGTCGTTTGGTTAGGACTATAACTTTAGTGCTCATGGATATTGCTTCACTTATGTCGTGAGTAACAAGAATGGCGGTTTTCTTTTCAGAATGTATAATGCTTGATACGTCGTCGCAAACAGACAGTCTTGTTTGGAAGTCAAGTGCAGAAAAGGGCTCGTCCAGTAGAAGAAGTTTAGGGGCACCCACTAACGTCCTAATTAATGCTGCACGTTGACGCATTCCTCCCGATAGTTCACTAGGTCGTTTGTTTTTAAATTCCTTAAGGCCATATTTATCAAGTAGGTTGTTTGCGTATTCAATAATTTCCGGAGACTTATTCTTTTTGATTTCTGGCGCAAGCATTACGTTTTTAAGAATGGTTCTCCATTCAAATAGTTGGTCTCTTTGTGGCATAAGGGCAATTAAATCTTTTGTTTCTAATAGACTTTTATTTCCTAACAACACTTCGCCGGAGGTGGGGGTAAGTAAGCCTGCAAGAATGTAAAGGAGGGTAGACTTTCCACATCCGCTAGGTCCGACAATGGAAACGAACTCGCGCTCGTTAACCATTAAGTTTATATTCTTTAATGCTTCAGTTTCACCACTAACGGTGTGGTATACGTGTGAAATGTTATTGAGCGCGAGCAGTGCCATTTTTATATCTCCTTACTGAATGGATTCTACAATGGAATTGTCAATAATATCTTCAAAGGCAACGTCTTTGTCTAATACTTTGCTGAACTTTAGAATGTCTATTAGTTTGTTATAGTCTTCTTTGAGCATAACGGGAGACTTTTTAAAAGCACCAATGTCCTTGTATGCTTTTACTGCACTAGTGAGGTCGTGTAGTTCGGTGCCGGCAAAAGAGGGTAATAGCACTTTTGCAACCGATTCGTCAGGGTTATTTAGCACGAAATCAATTCCCTTTAAAATAGCGCGCATAAATGCTTTTACAGTATTTTGGTTATCTTTTACATAATCTTTGGTTGCCATAAAACAGGTATAAGGAACTTCTCCAGCCTCGGTTCCAACGTCAGTTTGAACGTAACCTTTTCCGGCATTTTGGTAGGTTGTTGCAACGGGTTCAAACATAGTGCAGTAGTCTCCTGTACCCGAAGCGAATGACGCTGCAATTAGATCAAATTGTACGTCGTAGTTAATGGTTATATTTTGACCGTTTACAAGGCCGTTTTTGTGTAGTGCGTATTCTAGGCACATTTGTGGCATACCACCTTTTCTACCACCAATAATTTCTTTACCTTCTAAATCGCTCCAAGAGAAGTTGTCTACCTTGTTTCTACCAATTAAAAATGAGCCGTCTTTTGTTGTGAGTTGTCCAAATACAACGGGATAGTTGTTGCTTCCACCCGCTTTAACGTATACGGCTGTTTCGGGACCGGCAAGGCCTATATCTGCTTGTCCACTCATAATAGCGGTCATGGTTTTATCGCTACCACCACCGTTTGTTAACTCAATAGTAAGACCTTCCTCTTCAAAGTATCCGTTGTTAATGGCTACGTACAAAGGGGCATAGAAAACCGAATGAGTTACCTCGTTGACTTTAATTATGGCCGTATCTTCTTTAGTGCAACTAATTAGTGATAAAGTAGCAAGTGATATTACCACCACTACTAGCAATATGGTTACAGACTTTTTCAAAAACACCTCCAATAATACTACATACTATGAGTAAAATTTGAAGGGCAGTTACACATATTTACATCTAATTTTCATCATTTCAACTTGAAAACTACTATGACCTATGTTATATTATTACTGATGAAAAAATACCTTTTAATATTAGTTACCATATTTGTGTTTATTAGTGCCATATTTATGGGCACAAACACTTTTTCTAGCGCCGAAAACGAAATTACAATAAGCGATATTACAAAATTGGACCTGTCGGGTGAGAGAGTTCCATATGATAATACGTATTCTCGTGACCTAAAATTAGAGTACGCTTTTAAAACTGCAACCAAATACGTTGTAAACGTTTATGAAAACGTTGGTGGGGTATTCACTTTGGTTGAGAGTGGAATAGAAAAGTCGGTAGAAAATGGTAAAGGTGATTATGAGGTAGGTTTAAACGGAGAACTGAGAATAGAATGTATAGCGCTAAATCAACGAGGAACAAGCATCGGTGAAATTTCTGCTGTAGTTAAATCTGATGTAACGCCTCCTACGGCGCCGGTTATTGATTCCGATGGCGTAATGGATACCGCTCATTCAGCACCATTCAGTGTAGGTTACATAGTAAACGGCGACAATCTTTCCGGAATTGATTATTCACGTTCTTGTTATAGTTATAGGGATGAGGAAGGATTAATAGTCATTCCCGAAACGCCGATTGCAGAAGTATATAGTAAAGCAATGGTAAACGGCATAGATAGAAATGGTACTTTAACTTTTATCATCTATGACAAAGCCGGCAACTTTATTTCTAGTAGTAAGGAGTATAATTTACACCATTACGTGGAGTCAACGCCACCTACAATTACAGTTACACCTCAAACGGGATATAGTCAAAACGTTATGGTAACTTTATCATGGCCACAAGGGGTTAGCAATAGATACTACAAATTAATAGTAAACGGCAATGAACATCCACGTACCATTTACGATGCACCTATTAGCATCGTTGATGAAGGAAAGGTAGAAATTAGAGCATATTACTATAAAGATGGCATAGAGACATACGTATCTAAGAATATAACAAACGTAGATAATACTCCTCCTGTAGAAAATAGCATACTAGAAACTATTAGGTTCAAGGTAGACTTGACGTCTGATACTCCAGCATTATTGTCGGTAAAACCTCACGATGGAAAAAGTGGTATTAAAAGAGTATATCTAAAGGGGTTTGGCACCAATTTCCATACTGGGAATAATGGAGTAGGTGTATATTCCTTAGACGTAACGGAAAGGATAGGAATGAACGTTGGCATAGTCGTAGAGGACAATGCCGGGAATACTACAGATTATAACTATCCTCTTAATGGATATGATAAAGAGAAGATAGTTTATTATTCTAATGAATACAAGAAACTAAATAGTAGTGATTTTGAAAGCGTTGCTTGGAGCGAATTATTAAACTCGTTCAGTAGACTTTCAAACGTCCTTAGTTCACCAACCAGTACTGGTGGAGATATATCTACGTACGCAAAAGAGGTGGATGGTGTACTAAGTGGTAAAAACGAAGTTAAGGTAACCTTAATTGATATTATAGACGGCCTAAGTAACGACTTTACAGCAAGCGTACCCGTTTTGGGTACTAGTGTAAAAAAGGGTGGAAAAATTAATCTTTCGGTTAATAAGATAGGTGTTAGCGAGGATGAATTCAATGAGAAAATATCCGTTGGAGCAGCCATTGCAAAGTTCCCGTCTTACAAGGGTTACGGCTTTAATTTAAACCTTACCGATAGGGATGGACAAGAGGTTACCATATATAATCAAATGAGCGTTTCACTTACCATTCCAGGCACCAATAAACTTGCAAACGTATATCAAGAAAAAGACGGCATACTTGTACAACTATCATCAAGTATTGAAAATAATATTCTTACTTTCCAATTAGAAAGTGATGGGAACTTCTATTTAATAGTAGAAACCGATCCACCCAAAGAGCAAGGAGCAGGACTAACCATAGGTGGTAAATTCTACTCATTAAATCTATTGCTAATTACGGGCGGTATTATACTCGGAGCAATGGTGCTTGCTGGGATTATAACTCCATTGATATATAAACTCGTAAAGAACAAAAAATCCTCTCGCAACAAATTTGATTACTTTAACTAAACAAAGAAAACGGAATCAAATGCTTCCGTTTCATTTACTCATAATCCACAATGCCAAGAATATAATCTGATTTAACGTCCAGTAGTTTGCAAAGTTTAGCGAAAGTATCTAAAGCAGGAAATATATCTTGTTTCATATATTTAGAAACAGTTTGTGGTGAAACCATAATTTTTTTTGCAATTTCTTTTTGAGGGATACCTGAATTTTTAATAGCCTCACGAAGTCTTATTTGTATATCTTTTAGTTCCATATGTCATTTTCCTTCTATTTTAGTATAAAAGTAGTGTCGCATATCATACGATTTTTGTCTTGACAATCGCATATTAGGTGATTTATAATGATACTAAACCATTTAGGAGATGTTACTATGGGAGAAACAAAAACAAAAATAATGATGCCAAACACACGTGAAATGTTACTGTCAATAGTTGCGTTTGTTGCGTTGATTTTAACAGGGGTACTTTTTTGGTTTGGAGTTTTAAAATTTGGCGGAGGAACAGCTATAGCTGAGATTATTTCTAACTTAGTAACAAATTTTGAAGGCGTGGTTATACGGGTAGCGATTGGAATGATTGTTGCCTTATTTCAAGGAACTTTAGGGGAAATGCTTAC
>JAZSKG010000249.1:0-2211 GCA_045534735.1 Candidatus Stercoripulliclostridium sp. | reverse complement strand
ACCTCTTGGCTCACAGAACGACATGGCTACGATCCGACTTCTTCCTTCAACGTTACGGAAGCAGTTCAAATTGAGCACGCTATCATTACTAAAGATAACGTTCCAATTAAAGAACTTGCAGAAAAAATCGGTAAGACCGGTACGGAAATCATTAAGCGCTTGTTCCAACTTGGCATTATGAAGACTATTAACGACTCAATAGACTTTGATACTGCAGAACTTGTTGCAAGTGACTTTAATATTACTCTAGAACTACAAAGAGAAGAAACTTCGGAAGAAAAACTTATTTCTTACTTTGAGCAAGAAACCGAAGATGAATCCCAACTTGTAACTCGTCCTCCTATCGTAACCATAATGGGCCACGTTGACCATGGTAAGACCTCTATTTTGGACTACATTAAGAAGTCTAAGGTTGCAGAAGGCGAAGCAGGTGGTATTACCCAACACATAAGTGCTTACAGTATTACTGTAAAGGGCTCTCAAATAAGTTTCTTGGATACCCCCGGACACGCAGCGTTTACTGCAATGCGTGCACGTGGTGCTAACGTAACCGATATAATCGTTATAGTAGTTGCAGCAGACGACGGCGTAATGCCCCAAACCGTGGAAGTTATCAACCACGCAAAGGCAGCAAAAGACTGTAAAATTATAGTTGCTATCAACAAGATAGACAAGAATACTGCAGATCCCGATCGCGTTATGACTCAACTTACCGAATATGGTTTGGTTCCCGAAGCATGGGGTGGCGACGTTCCCGTTGTTAAGGTTTCTGCTAAGACCGGCGAAGGCATTGACGAACTACTAGAAACCATTCTTCTAGAAGCAGAAGTTATGGAACTCAAGGCAAATCCCAACCGTAAAGCAATGGGCGCTGTTGTTGAAGCAAGACTTGATAAGGGTAAAGGACCTCTTGCAACCATTCTTGTTCAAACCGGTACTCTTAAAGTTGGCGACCACATCGTTGTTGGCACGGCAACCGGTAAGATAAGAGCAATGCAAGACGACAAGGGTAGAAACGTTAAGAGCGCAGGTCCCTCCATGGCAGTTATGATTTTCGGTCTAGACGAAGTTCCCGGTGCAGGTGACCAACTTATGGCATTTGACGACGACAAACTCCTAAAGAGCGTTGTTGCAGACCGTGTTGCTAAGGATAGAGAACGCAAAATCAATTCCGGTTCCGTATCACTAGAAGACTTGTACCGCAACATAGAAGAGGGTAAGATGAAGAACTTGAACATCATTATTAAGGCTGACGTTCAAGGCTCCGTTGAAGCAATACGCGACTCTCTAACTAAGTTGAGTACCGATGAAGTTAAAGTTGCGGTACCTCACGCAATGGTTGGCGCAATTAATGAAAGTGATATTATCCTTGCAGAATCTACAGGCGCTTTGATTATAGGCTTTAACGTTCGTCCTGACAGCAATGCTAAGAAACTTGCAGAGGAAAGAAAGATAGAAATCCGTATGTATCGTATCATTTACGATGCAATAGACGACGTAACTGCTGCTATTAAGGGACTTTCTGCACCTAAATATCGTGAAGAATATCTTGGTAAGGCAGAAGTTAGACAAACCTACAAGATTTCCAGCGTCGGTACTATTGCAGGATGTATGGTTCTTGACGGCAAGATCGTACGTAACGCAAAGGTAAGACTTATCCGTGAAAACATTGTTATTGCAGATACTTCCATTAACTCACTAAAGAGAATGAAGGATAACGTAAACGAAGTACTTCGTGGCTTTGAGTGTGGTATCGGTCTAGATAACTGGAACGATATTAAGGAAGGCGATATCATTGAAAGTTTCAATATTGTAGAAGATAAATAATTATGAACATAGAAAGAGTAAATTCCGAAATAATGAAGGAACTTATGAGTTTGATTAGAAACGAACTCAAAGATCCTCGCGTTAGAGAATGCCAAATGCTTAGCATCATGAGGGTGGAAACAACCGGTGACTTAAAGTATGCTAAGGTATACGTAAGCATCATGAATCATTCCGAGCCTCAAGAGGTCATCAAGGGCCTAAATGCCAGCGCTGGCTTCTTGCGTAACGCACTATTTAATCGCCTTAAGATTAGGGCGGTTCCCACTTTGATTTTCGTGCTTGACGACAGCATTGAGTACGGCTTTAAAATTGAAAAGATTTTAAAAGAAATTAATGCTGGTGGAAATAAGGACTAATCATGTACGAAAGTATTACTAAAAAACT
>JAZSKG010000096.1:0-1802 GCA_045534735.1 Candidatus Stercoripulliclostridium sp. | reverse complement strand
ATATTCATCATATTTGCCATTTTAACAGCCTTTTCTACTATCATACCAACGAGTTCTTGTGGGCTGGTAACAATGATTATGCCGTCAAGAGGTAGGCTTTGGAAAACGGTTAGTGGTACGTCACCTGTGCCCGGAGGCATATCTACGAACATAAAGTCCACGTCTCCCCAAACTACGTCGGACCAAAATTGCTTTACGGTACCGGCTAGCACCGGTCCACGCCAAATAACGGGGCTGGTTGCATCTTCCAGTAGAAGATTTATGCTCATTACTTTAATGCCGGTTTTGGTTACTACGGGAAGAATGTTATTTTCATCCATTGCTTCACAAGGTTCCGTTAAACCAAAAGCCCTGGGAATGGAAGGACCGGTTATATCGGCGTCAAGTACTGCAGTTTCATAACCACGTCTTCTTGCGTTTACTGCAAGAGTAGAGGTAACTAAAGACTTACCTACGCCACCTTTACCACTAACGATACCGTAAACTTTCTTTACGTTAGATAGGGTATTCATGGGTGCAGCAAATTCGTTTACGGGTTTTTGTCCTTGTTGTTTGGAAGGGCAATTCAATCCGCAAGTGCTACAATCGTGAGTGCATTCGCTCATTTTATTACTCCTTATGTTATATTACAAAAACTTTTACGCTACGTGCTTTAATTTCGCCACTTAGCATATCTTCTTTGGAGACCGTGTTTCCGCTTAGGCAGTCCACAATTTCTCCCTCTCTATTATAGTCCACGTACTCTTCCTTTTCAAACAAATTTTCACTAAAGTTAAACTTTTTGCTTGAGTCGGTTTTATTAAAGTAACATATAGCGGTTTTGCCACCCTCAAGAGGCTTTACCAAGACGTCTACGTTACCTTTTTGAATACGTTTTGCTTGCTTGCCGAGTTTATCTTGGTCAATGGCAATAAGACGTTTATTGGTTATAATTTTAACTACGTCTTCACTCATTGTGCGTACGTCGTTACCTAAAAGTAGGGGAGAAGCCATCATGCACCATAGGGCGAAGTGCGCTTCGTTTTCGTTATAACTAAAGTTGCCAACACCTACTTCTAACATATCTGGATCGTTCCAATGTCCTACGTCGGCATATTCGTAGAGTTCAACGTTATGCTCGTAAAGTTTCTTTATGGAATTCCAGTTATGATATATGTCGCCGGTTGTGCGCCAAAGGTTGCCTGCACTCTTGCCCCAAAGATGTGGCTCGCAACTACCCCATTCGCAAATGGAAAATACCATGGGTTTTTCGCTAAGATTATTTTCTCTTGCATAGTCCTTGGTTGCTTCTTGAATACATTTACCGGCATACTGGAATTGTAGCATGGTGCCGGTAGAACGATTGTTTATGGGGTTGAAGAGTGTAATTTTATTCTTGCCCTTTTTAAGAGGAATAACCTTTTGCGTAAAATATTCTTGCCAATGATATATTTCTTTTGGAATATTAAAGAGATATAGGTCTTGGTCGTTAACAAGTGCGCCAAGCAACTTTTCATACTTGGGGTAAAGTTCATGGGTGTATATAGTAAGAACGTAATTATTATCTTCTTCAACTTCTACGTTCCACTCAATTTTACCTTCTGCACGATCTAGACCGCTACAATGCTTTTTGAATCTTTGGGTACTATTATAGCGTTTTTTGGGATACCTGGTTGTAAAAATATGCGCACTACCATAGCGAGTTGCCTCCTCTACGGAGTGGAGTATTTTTGCTTCTTCTCCAACCTTACTTACGCTAATGCCCGCAACAAGTGGAGCGTAGCCCGTGAAGGGGATATTGTGGCAATAATCCAGTTTCCAAT
>JAZSKG010000058.1:0-7600 GCA_045534735.1 Candidatus Stercoripulliclostridium sp. | reverse complement strand
GTTACCGTATCGTCTCCACCTATAACAGAGTAAGCACTGCTTTTTGCTAAGGCATTCCAAATCTTGTCCGTACCATAGGCGAAAAGTTCGTTTTCGTATACACCGGCAGGACCATTAACAAAAATTGTACCTGCACTTTGGAGTACGTCTTCAAAAATCTCAACCGACTTAGCGCCAATATCCAAAAGCATTGCTTCATCACTGGGCAATTCTTCTAGCAATATCTCTTTACGAACCCCATCTTTTTCATAAGCAAAATCAACGGGCAATACAAACTTATCGCCATAGTTTTTAAGAAGTTCTTTAGCGGGCTCAACAAATGCAAGTAAGTCACGGTCTTTTAACCATTTTTCGTAAGCAGTACCTATCTTCTTTCCTTGTGCAAGGCGCATTACGACACCAGTTACTCCACAAGCAACTATCTTATCTGCAACACCATCGGCAAGCACCTTTCCCATCATGCCAAAAGCATCGCTGATTTTTGCTCCACCTAATACGAAGACAAGGGGCTTTTTAGCAGAGGTCATTACTCTATTGAGTGCCTCGTATTCTTTAAAGAATAAAGGTCCTGCATATGATGGCATTAATCTTTGGAAAGCAACCATACTTGGAGCATTCCTGTGTGCTGCTGAAAAAGCATCGTTTACGTAAACGTCAAAAAGTGGTGCCAAACGTCTTACAAGATAGGTTGAAAGCATTTCGTCCGCTGTAAGTTTAACGTCTTTTTCAAAGGTAGAAACCTCCTCGGTAAGGTAACGCAGATTTCCTAATAGGATAACCTCGCCTTCTTTAAGACTTCTAACTCTTTCCAAAGCGCACTCGCCACACACGTCGTCTATATAGTCTACTTTTATGCCACTTAGCATGCTAAGTCTTTCTGCATGAGGTTGCATAGACATTAGGTTTTGGTAATCCAAAGTGTCGCCTTGGTGTGCTATAATTGCCACTTTGGCGCCACCCTCAACCAAATACTTTAGCGTGGGTACGGTAGCGTTCAAACGATTGTCGTTAACTATTTTACCATTCTTAATTGGGGAGTTTATGTCAGGACGGAAAAGTACCGTTTTACCTTTTACGTCTACCCCTATTATAGATTTAATTTTTACTTCTTCCATTTTCCTATGCCAAGATATTCGTTAGTCTTTTCGGTTGCTTCTTTAGAGGTTTGTTGCATGCCCATAACAGCCCTTATGCCGTCCATAGTTTCCGGAATGGTAACGGCTTCTTGAGGGATATTGATTGCGTACATAATACTATCGCCGGACTCAACGATACTATCTTCCCAAAGTGCAATTTCATACATATCGCCACGAGGATTGCCGAGATCGCGAGCATATCTAAACAAACTTGCATTGCCAAGGAATCCGTCCTTAATAGAAACTATACGGATACGGGGATGCTTCTTGAATGCTTCTAGAGCCATTTCCTTGGTTATCTTTTGCTTGCCGGTTGCAACAACTGTAATAATATGTCCGTGAGTAATGGGGGTATGAACTAGTATACCGGTTGCTTCAACGTGAGGCATAATAGTCATTAGGTCTACTGCTTGGTGAGAGGGTGCCTTATCAATTTGCAAAGCATTGGTTAAGCCTCTATGATAGTCACCTGGATCAGCAACTCTACGAATGATGGTTATTGCAACTCTATCAATACCGAATTCTTTATCTAGGCAGTCAACACTACGAATTAAACCAGTTGTGTTACAAGAGGTAAGTTTAAGGAAATCTTTGTTTAGACCCTTTTCATAGTTTGCATATCCGTGGAAGAAAACGTCTGCAACCGAGTTCTTTTCGCCTCCTTGGAAGATAGCCTTCTTGCCCAGTCTTTCATAAAGTTCCTTGTTCTTTGCTCCTATACCACCGGGAGAAGAGTCTAGTACAACGTCACATTTTTTAACCATTTCTTCCATGGTTCCACTAACGGGAATACCAAGAGCCTCAAACTCTGCACGTCTATCTTCACTTGCAAGATATAGATCATAAGGCATACCCTTTTCAAATAGAGCCCTTACTGCAAGAGTGGGAGCAACGTCTGCTACACCAACAAGTTCCATATCGCCTTGGCGTGCAACGCCGTCAGCAAGCCTCTGACCGATTACACCGTAACCGGCTACGCCAACTTTAATCTTATTCATAATAGTCTCCTAATTTTATAGCGCGCCTACGCTAGATGTTTTAGTGTTTTTTGTGGTAAATGAAGTCAATAATAATTGCAAGTGCTACTATGAAGGAGTCTTTTGCATCTATTACGTCAATGTCATATACGTCTTGAACTTTAAATACGTGCTTAGAAATTTCTGCAACTATGGGACCATTCTTATCGCCCTTGTGAACTTGGAAACTCCATGCATGTCCAAAACTACCGGTGATGGTGTGGTCGCCAAAAACGTCGCTCGTAACTTTAATTTTCTTACCAACGAAAGCATATGCAACTTTAACCGTTGCAACTTCACCGATACTATTGTCGTTACCCTTATAAATTTTAAACGTGGGATATCCAGCCCAATGAATCATATTTTTACGGACGTAATATAGGGGCTTACCATTAGCGGTTTGTAGCCAGAATTTTTTAGGAATAGAGATCATCTTGCTGTTGCAAAGATAGCGAGCACTACCGCTTGAATCGGTAACATCAAAAGAATCGTTCATCGCAAAATATTTTTGCCTAATTTGATAACGTGCCATAGTTTATTCTCCTTTTAAAAGATTATTATTTTATATAATAGCACACACGCGCGCAAAATGCAATATCTAATTTTATGCGTTTTGATCGTGTAGTTTTTTGTACTTGCCGTTTAACGCAAGTAACTCGTAATGAGTGCCACGCTCTACTATTTTACCATCTTCTATAAGCAAAATTTGATCAGCGTTCTTAATGGTAGAAAGTCTATGTGCAATGGCTATAACCGTGTGGTTTCCACAAAGGCTATTAATTGCTTGTTGGATTTGTTTTTCAGTAGCGCTATCAACAGAAGCCGTCGCCTCGTCTAAAATAATTATGGGTGCTTCGCGCAACATTGCTCGTGCTATGGCAATCCTTTGCTTTTGTCCCCCACTTAGTTTTAGGCCACGTTCTCCCACCTTACTTTCATAGCCTTGAGGCATATCTAAAATTTCACTATTTATCTGCGCTTTGGTAGCAGAGGCTACAATTTCTTCCATATTTGCGGTCGGCTTTGCATACTTAATATTTTCTGCAACCGTGCCGTTAAAGAGGAACGTGTCTTGTAAAACAGGTGCAATGTTAGACCTTAAACACTTGAGTGTTAGATCGCGTACGTTGTGCCCGTCAATTAGGATTTCACCACTATCAGGTTCGTAAAATCTAGGTATAAGTTGGGTTATGGTCGTTTTACCGGCACCCGTAGCACCAACCAAAGCAACGGTTTCACCGGCCTTGCACTTAAAAGAAATATCCTTTAAAACGGGGGTTCCATCCAAGTATCCAAAAGAAACGTTTCTAAATTCAACCTCGCCGTTTACTCTTCCAATATCTTTTGCATTCTCAAGGTCTTTTATCTCAATGGGAGTATCTAAAATCTCTAATATTCTTTCTCCTGAAGCAAGTGCAGTTTGTGCGCTTTCGGCAAGTCTACCTAGTCCCTCTATGGGGGCAAACAACAAACTAAGATATAGTAGGAATGCAACTACCGATTCTACGTTAATATCGTTAGTGTATGCCAAGTATCCACCAACGCCTACTACAAGCACCGTCGCCATAGATGAGGTAAACTCTATGAGAGGATGGAAGAAGCCCGATATCTTTAATGCACGAATAATGGCAACGCTATGTTTTTCCGTTGCTTCACTAACGTCTTTATGCTCCTTTTCTTCTTGACCAAATGCTTGTATTTCGTGAATGCCTGAAAAATTGTCTTGCATCTCTGCAGATATTTCGCCCGTAACCTTTTGGGCTTTACGGAAGTTGGGACGAACTTTCTTTGCATAGTAAAAACCTGCAACTGCGACAAAGGGAACAATCGTCATAGCAAGTAGCGCTAGTTTCCAGTTGATAGTAAGCAACATAACGAGTACGCCCACAAAAGTGATTACGTTGGTAATGCTTTCCGGTATAACGTGTGCGTAAAGCATTTCAAAGTTTGCAGTATCGTTTACAACGCGTGACAACAAATCGCCCGTTTGCTTGTCACTAAAGTAACTCATAGAGGACGATTGAATGTGATCATAGACCTTTACGCGCATGTTGTTTACAAGTCTCCAAGCGGCAACGTGCAACATGTAGGTTGATATAAACCTACAAACAAGTTTGGTTGCATAAAGTCCTAGTAAACTTACTGCGTAAATAAGTATAGTTTGGAGGTCGGTTTGCTCTATACCCTCGGAAACCATACCGGTCATTACTGAAAGCAACTTTGGAGCAGTAAGAGTAACCAAACTGGTTAAAATTACCGCCACGATGCCTACAACGTAATATTTGGAATATTTCTTTGCTTCTTTGCCAAGTCTTAATAAAGTTTTCATATTTAAATTATATCACTAGCCGTTTATTTTTCCAAATCTTTTGCGCCCACGCGCAAATATAATTTACTTATTATTTGACTATAGGTTTATATTTGTGATATATTATTATAAATATTTGTAACCACCTAGGAGTATATGATGAACACCAACCTACCAGAGATTTTTGGCTCTTTAGTCTTTAACGACAAAGCGATGAAGGAGCGACTAAGCCCGGAAATCTACGTAGCAATGCAACAATCCATAGAGCAAGGCAAGCCTCTCGCTCTTGATATTGCAAGCGAGATTGCAAGCGCTATGAAAGACTGGGCTCTTGAAAATGGTGCAACCCATTATACTCACTGGTTCCAACCTATGACGGGCATTACTGCAGAAAAACACGACAGTTTCCTTGACGTAAACAAGCAAGGCGAAGTCATAATGAAGTTTGGTGGTAAGGCTTTAATTAAAGGTGAACCTGACGCAAGCAGTTTTCCAAGTGGTGGCTTGAGGGCAACGTTTGAAGCACGTGGCTATACTGCATGGGACCCTTCTTCCTATGCTTTCATTAAAGATGGTAGCCTTTGTATTCCAACTGCTTTCTGCTCTTATGGTGGTGAGATATTGGACAAAAAGACTCCCTTACTACGCAGTATGGAAGCCCTAAATAAGGAATCCTTGCGCATATTAAAGTTGTTTGGCAACACCAAGGTTAGCAAAGTTAACGCAACCGTCGGTGCCGAACAAGAGTACTTTTTAATTGATAAAAAAGTTGGCGAAACCAGACTTGATATAGTTCATTGTGGTAGAACTCTTTTTGGTGCTAAACCACCTAAAGGACAAGAAATGGAAGATCATTATTTTGGTGCCATCAAGCCCAGAGTTTCCGAATTCATGAAGGATTTAGACGACAAACTCTGGCGCCTTGGAGTACTTTCCAAAACCAAACACAACGAGGCTGCGCCGGCTCAACACGAACTTGCGCCTCTATTTACTACTGTAAATATTGCAACCGACCAAAACCAAATAACCATGGAACTCATGAAGAGTGTAGCGCAAAAGCATAATATGATTTGCATGCTACACGAAAAACCCTTTGAAGCCGTTAATGGTAGTGGTAAACATAATAACTGGTCACTTTCTACCGACACCGGCATCAACCTTTTAGAGCCAGGTGAAACCCCATATGAAAACGCACAATTCTTATTGTTCCTTACTGCAGTAATTAAAGCAGTAGACGAATACCAAGATTTGCTTAGATTAAGTGCTGCAAGCGCCGGCAACGACCATCGTTTAGGCGCGAACGAAGCCCCTCCCGCTATTGTTTCCATATTCCTTGGCGACGAACTAACCGACATTCTGGAGGCTGTACAACATCATGCAACTTACAAGGGTAAAAAGAAGTCCAATATGCAAATTGGAGTTTCTATGCTTCCCTCTTTCCCGCGTGATACCACGGATAGAAACAGAACCTCTCCTCTTGCATTTACAGGTAATAAGTTTGAATTCCGTATGCTGGGCTCTAGTTTTAGCATCGCTTGTACAAACTATATTATGAACACTATTGTAGCAGAATCTCTATCTCAGTTTGCAGACGTTTTAGAGGGAGCAGAAGACTTTAACATGGCTCTTTCCGAACTAATCGCTAAGACGTACAAAAAGCATAAGAGAATCATATATAACGGCAATTCTTATTCCCACGAATGGGTTGATGAGGCAAAAAAACGTGGTCTTTCCAATTTAACTTCTACCGTTGATGCCGTTCCTCATTTTACCGATGAAAAGAACGTTAAACTACTGGAAAAACACGGAGTGCTTTCTAGAAATGAGATTAATTCTCGTACCGAAATATTACTTGATATATATTCTAAAACCATCAATATTGAAGCATTGACCATGCTTGATATGGCAAAAAAGCAAATTCTTCCCTCCGTTCTTGCTTATGAGAGAAAGTTGGTAGAAATGGCTCTAAACAAAAAGCGTCTTGACGAAAGCATAGATCGCTCCGTTGAGGTGGACCTCATCAATAAATTATCCAGTCTAAGCAAGGATCTTTACAATAGTTTGGACTACTTAGAAAAAGATATTCTTGAAACGCAAAAAGGCTCCTCTAGTTTGGAAATTGCCAGATATTATAGGGATAAAATATTCTTTGATATGGAATCGGTTCGTACAGTATGCGATAAACTGGAAAATCTGGTTGACAAAAACGACTGGCCATTCCCCACTTATGCCGATTTGCTATATTCAATAAAATAGAGGAAATTATGAACTACGTAGACAAAGCAAAGAGTATTTTCTTGGAAGGATATAATTGCGCTCAATCAGGGGCAATGGCATTAGCCGACACCGAAAATATGAGTGAAGCAGAAATGAAGGCTATCGCAAACCCTTTCGGTGGTGGTATCTGTCGCCTAAGAGATACCTGTGGTGCCGTTAGTGGCATGTTAATGATACTGGGATTAAAGCACAAAGAAATGTCTAAACTTGATATGTATACCTTAGGTCAAAAGGCAATTAAAGAGTTTGAAGATGAATGTGGATCTTATTACTGCCGTGACCTCATTAAGGCTAGCGCTGAAGATAACTCCCCCGTTCCCAGCAAAAGAACGGATGCTTACTACGCAAAACGCCCTTGCTTAGAACTTGTCGCAATTGCAACTGAAATTGCACTCAAATATTAATATTACGCATAAGGAAAGAAGAATCATGACGAAATTTATTGCACATCGCGGTTTATCCAGCATTTACTATCAAAATAGTGAAAAGTCCTTTAAGGCTGCTTCAAAAAGCCCTTTTTTCTGGGGCATTGAAACCGACGTTTGGTTCACTTCCGACCAAAAATGGGTTTGCTGTCACGACAATAACCCCTTTGCCGATGAAAGTGTTTCGGTATCCAAAATCACCCTTGAGGAAGCCCTAAAATTACCAATGAATCTAAATAAGATTGGTAGCGCTAAGATAGAAGAAGAAAGTTACATCTGCACTTTTGAGAACTATCTTAGAATATGTAAGGGTGGCGATAAAGTTCCGGTTATTGAACTTAAGTGCATTCCTTCCAGAAATCAATTAAAAGATCTTATAAGAATAGTAGAAGAAATCATAGGAATAGAAAACGTAGTATTCATCTCCTTCCACTATAT
>JAZSKG010000185.1:0-7002 GCA_045534735.1 Candidatus Stercoripulliclostridium sp. | reverse complement strand
AGTGGAATGGGTAAATTAGGCATAACTGAAGTTGATAAGACTACTTACGATAAGGTTATGAAGCCTCTAATTGAAGAGTATAACTACAATGAAAAGGGTAAGAAAACTTGGAATGGATATTTGATTTTACCTGTTTTAGTTGGTGTACTCAGCATAGTATCTTCCAAACTTATTAAGCCCCCGGAACAACCTCAAGTTGCAGGACAAACCGAAGAGCAAGCAAAAATGCAACAATCTCAAGCCAAGATGATGCAATATATGATGCCTATACTTATGGCAATATTCAGTTTATTCTATAGTACGGCTTTCTCGCTATATATGTTTGTTTCTAGTTTGTTCTCATTTATTTTCAACTTGATTTGGAATATTGTCCAAAAGAAGTATGATGCTATAGAGCGTGATCGCATTATGAGCACCACAGTTAAGAAATAATTAGGAGAATATATGGAAAACGTTAATATTTACGAAGGCAAGACGGTTGAAGAAGCAACCCAAAACGGCCTTCAAACTCTTGGCGTAACCTTAGAAGAAGTTAAGGTTGAAGTTAAGAGTAAGGGTGGACTTTTCACTAAAGCACAAGTTGAAATAACCATCCTTCCTAAGGAAGAAATCGTTAGTGAAGTAGTGGAAGAGAGTGAACCCGAAAGCACTAATGAAAACGCTATAGATCCTGTTCAAGAAGAACTTCTTGCAAGAGCAGAAGAAAGATGCAGAGTTTTCATTAATGAATTAGTGCTTAAAATGGGACTTGATTGTGAAGTATCAGTTACTCGTAAAGGAACGGAAATAAACGTTAAGGCAACCGGTAAAGGTGCGAGTGCATTCATAGGTTATCGTGGTGAAGTTTTAGATGCTATCCAATATTTAACCCTATGGATTGCAAACAAAGAAGGCGTAGATTTCGTTAGAGTTACCATTGATGCAGAAGACTACCGTGAAAAGAGAAAAGAAACTCTTTCAAGACTAGCAGAACGTCTTGCACACAAGTGCCATAAGACCGGAAGAAAAGTGGAACTTGAACCCATGAATCCTTTTGAAAGAAGGGTTATTCATACGGCACTCCAAAACGATCGTTTTGTGAGAACCGAATCCGAAGGCGAAGGTAGATTCCGTCACGTAGTTATTCTTCCAAAGGAAGAAGTTAAGAAAGAAAGAGCACCTAAGAACAACCAAAGTGCTATTCAATCTCCCCAAGTAAGTTACGGCACCTCTGCTTCTTTCCGTAAAAAAGGTATCGCTAAAACTAAGAGTTACGGCGCACCTTCCAAGAAACCTTTCTAGTATGAAAGATACCATAGTTGCGCTTGCTACCCCCGAAGTAGAAAGGGGCGCCATAGGTATTGTTAGAATGAGCGGAGAAAATGCCCTTAGTATCGTAAGGAAGATTTTTACCGCAAAAGGCTTTGATAGCGTTGAGCCTAATAAGATGTATCTAGGCAAAATTCAAGCAAAAAACTTTAATGATAGGGCGTTTTGTATGTATTGCAAAGCGCCTAAATCATATACAGGGGAAGACGTTGTTGAACTTCACACTCATGGTGGCAAGATAATCATACAAGGCGTTATACGTGAACTCGTTAGATGTGGAGCAAGACCTGCTTTACCCGGCGAATTTACAAAAAGGGCATACCTTAACGGTAAAATGAATCTTGCCGAGGCTGAAGGCCTTGCCGATATGATTAACGCACAATCCGAGGCAGAAGTAAATCAAGCCTATCGTCTAATGAAGGGCGAAGTAAGTAAGGGTATAGAAGAAATTAAGACCATATTATTAACGGCATCTGCTAACGTAGAAGTCGCGCTTGATTATCCTGAAGAACTTTTAGAAGACACTTTTGAACCCACCTTAGATTTACTTAAAGAAGCGCAAAATAAATTACAAGACCTTTATGAAAACTCCAAGCACGGAGCCGTTGCAAGAGAGGGAATTTCCATTGCTCTTTGTGGGCTTACCAACGTAGGTAAGTCTAGTCTAATGAATGCTATTCTTAAAGATGAGCGCGCTATTGTTACCGATATAGCAGGTACGACTCGTGACGTACTGGCAGGATCGTTTATGCTTGATGGTGTAAACGTAGAAGTGTTGGATACGGCTGGTATAAGGGAAAGTAGCGACGTAGTAGAAAAGATAGGTATAGAACGCGCTACTCGCGCCATAGAGGGGGCAGATTTAGTATTATTCTTAATGGATACTTCTTTACCTATTTGTGATGAGGAAAATGAACTCTACGAGAAAATAAAGCATAAGAAACACGTAAGAGTTGCAAACAAGGGTGATATAATGACTCACCCACGCGCGTGCGACATAGTAATAGAAGCAAAAACGGGCAAAGGAGTGGACGAACTTATTGCTTTAATGGAGAATAGGTTGGAGTTGAGAAAACGTCTTAAATCGCCTGTTTTGACCCGTGAAAGACAAATATACGCAGTAGGCGATGCGCTCAACTTTGTTGAAAGTGCAATAGATGCAATGGAAGTAGCAACTTTTGATTGTATAGTTGTTGATATTAAGAGTGCGTATTCAGCACTTGCTTCATTAACCGGTGAAGACGTGGCAGAAAGTGTTGTTGACGAGATATTTAGTAAATTCTGTGTAGGAAAATAATATGAAAAAGAATTACGACGCCATAGTTATAGGAGCAGGACACGCAGGTGTGGAAGCAGCACATGCACTTGCTACCATGGGGAAAAGTACCCTTCTTACCACCCTCTCTTTAGAGGCTGTGGCATTTATGGCATGTAATCCAAATATAGGTGGTACGGCAAAAGGGCACCTTGTTAAAGAGGTGGACGCCCTAGGTGGTATTATGGGAGAGATAGCAGATAAGGCTACACTTCAAACAAGAATGCTTAACCTAGGAAATGGCCCCGCAGTTCATAGTTTGCGTGCGCAGGTAGATAAAAACTTGTACCATCGCTTAATGAAAGAAAGAATGGAACAGACACCCGGACTTGCAATTTTGGAAGCCGAAATTACCGAAATAGTTGTTGAAGACGGTGCTGTTTGTGGAGTTAAAACCGCAATGGGTGATTGCTATACCGCCAAGGCAGTTGTTATAGCATCCGGTGTATATTTAAATAGTAGAATTATAACCGGGAACTACTCTAGAAACACCGGCCCTGCAGGATTTATGCGTAGTGAGGGACTAACGGAAAATCTAATTAAACTAGGTCTAGATATAAGAAGATTTAAAACCGGAACTCCACCCAGAATCCTTTCTAGCAGTATAGATTATGATAAGATGGAAGTCCAAAAAGGTGATGAAGGACTTCCCACCTTTAGTATGCTTACCGATGGTGCGACTCGTAATGATAAAGTTTGTTACCTTACTTATACGAACTTAAACACGCATGAGATAATTTTAGGTAATCTAGATAGAGCCCCTATGTATAACGGAGAAATAACCAGTACCGGACCGAGATACTGCCCTTCTATTGAAACTAAAGTTGTAAGATTTTCCGATAAAGAAAGGCACCAAATTTTTATTGAACCGGAGGGCGCGGATACTGAGGAAATGTATGCACAAGGACTTTCTACCTCTTTACCCTACGATATTCAAGAACAAATGGTACATTCCGTAAGGGGGTTGGAAAACGCCATAATTACCCGATACGGATATGCCATAGAATACGATTGTTTGAACCCATTGGAATTAAATTCTGCACTGGCAATAAAGAAGATAAAAGGTCTTTATGCAGGTGGTCAAATCAATGGTAGTTCAGGCTATGAAGAGGCTGCAGCACAAGGCCTTGTTGCTGGTATAAATGCAAGTAGATACATAGATAATTTACCTCCGTTTACGTTAAGACGTGACGAGGCTTACATAGGTGTTTTAATAGACGATCTAGTTACAAAGGGTACGGAAGAGCCATATAGAATGATGACTTCTAGGGCTGAATACAGGCTACATTTAAGACAGGACAACGCAGATATTCGTCTTACTGAAAAGGGAAGAGAACTTGGTTTGGTTTTAGAAGAAAGGTATTCTAAATATCAAAATAAGGTATCCCAAATATCCGAAATAAAAGAAAAACTAAAAACACGCTACAAGGCAGAAGAAGTCAAAGAAGCATTTGAAAAAATAGGCGAAAGTTTGCCTCAAGGAAGCATATCCGGAGAGGATATTTTAAAGCGTGGTAAAGCAACTAAAGAAACCATTTTAGAGGTAGATGAAGGCTACTACAATTTTAGTCCGGAAGCCCTTTCTTACGTTGCAGTAGAATTAAAATACGAAGGATACCTTAAAAAAGAGGAAAGTGCAATAAAGGAAGCACGCAGAATGGAAGAAAAGATTTTGCCCGAAGATATAGATTACGATAACGTAGAAGGACTTCGTTTAGAGGCACGTCAAAAACTTTCCGACCATCGCCCCATGACCTTAGCGCAAGCATCACGCATTAGTGGCGTTACTCCTGCTGACGTTACCGTTTTAATTCTTTACTTGAGGAAAAACAACTTATAATCGCAAGGTTATAGTTACATTTATAAGTATTGATATTTCTATAAATTTGATATATAATAATCGTATCCAAAAGATATACGGGAGAATAGTATGTACCCTTACGAAATTGGTGGAATTATTACGTTATATGGAATATGTGTAGCAGTAGGCGTACTTGCTTGCTTTATTGTTTTTTGGATTTTAGCAAAAAGAGATAAACTAGAGAGCAAATATATAGATTTCATAACCATTAATGGTGTTATAACTGCCGGCGTAGGTTTCTTTTGCGCAGCACTATTCCAAGCGATTTACTCTTATATTGATGATCCGTCAAAGGGCTTTGACCTCTTTGGAAATGGATTAACATTCCTTGGGGGATTTGTGGGAGGAGCGGTAACTTTTGTTGCACTTTGCCTTATATTCCAAAACAAATTCCAATCTAAAACCATTGATCTTTGTACGATAGTTCCACTTGGTCTATTATTAGGTCATGCGTTTGGAAGGTTGGGTTGTGTATTCGCAGGATGTTGTTATGGTGTTCCTACCGATAGCCCAATAGGAATGCATTTTGTAGGAGTAGAGGGTAAGGTCGTTCCTACTAATCTAATTGAGGCAATAGGCCTTTTCCTCCTTTTTGTGATAATTCTTGTTATATATCTTAAGAAAAAGAACCCTTATGGACTACCTATGTATCTTATAGGTTACGGAATTTTACGTTTCGTAATAGAGTTTTGGAGAGGCGATGAAAGAGGTGGATTCGTGCCCGGCATAAGCCCTTCACAATTTTGGAGTTTACTAATGATAGTGGTTGGTATTCCGCTCATATTCATTCTTAAAAAACAATATGAAAAGAGGGTGGAATATTTAAAAGAGCATCCGATAGTAGAGCCCGAAAAGAAAAAGAAAGAAGCATAGTTTGAAATTAGGTCCACAAAGTGGACTTAATTTTTTAAATTCAAAAGAAGTGCTTAAAATTACACTTGCAAGATATTAAATATAGTGTTATAATTACTATAATTATAAAGCGCGCGTGGGTAACGATGTACGAAAACCAAAAAATCATAACAAAACTAAATTCATTAGGCTTTTCTTGTAGCGAGTCAGAGGCCGAGAAATTAGCAAAATATATGAGTTTTTTGGTAGAGTATAACAAAAACGTAAATCTTACTGCAATAACCGAAGAAAACGATATAATAGTCAAGCATTTTGCCGACTCTTTGGGCGCCGTTGCCGATATTCCTAATGGCTCAAAACACGTAGATATTGGTAGTGGTGCAGGTTTTCCTGCGGTGGTAATTAAGATATTTCGCCCCGACGTTGACGTTACTATGGTGGAAAGCAACGGGAAAAAGGTGCTTTTTCTACAAAAACTTATAGAACTACTGGAACTAAATGGTATTCGCGCCGTTAAACTTCGCGCCGAAGAAGTTGCCCGTAGTAAAGAAAGAGAAAGTTACGATACTGTTTCTGCAAGAGCAGTTACCGAACTTAACAAGTTGGTAGAATATACTTTACCCCTCATAAAAGTTGGTGGAAGACTTTATGCTTACAAGGGAAAAAGTGAAGAAGAACTGGAAAAAGCCCAAAATGCAATAAAAATTCTTGGTGGCAAGGTTGTGGAAAATCGCGTTTATACCTTAGACGGCCAAGCAAGAAGCCTAATAATAGTAGAAAAAATAGACAAAACGTCTAACGTATACCCAAGACATAATAAAAAAATATTAAGTAATCCGCTTTAGGATGAAAGGAGAAAAAGATGGCTAAAAAGATAGGCAAAGGCTTGAGTGCATTGCTTGCAAACATTGAAGACGAAAGAGTGCTTCCCGTTCAACCTACCGAAGTTGTTGAAGGTGAAAAAGTTTACAACATTGAACTTGATTTAATTGAACCTAACCCTAATCAACCCCGTAAGTATTTTGGTGAAAAACAACAAAGGGAATTGGAAGATAGCATACGCGTGCAAGGCGTAATTTCACCCATCATTCTAGTTAAGCGCGACGATAAATATATGATAGTAGCAGGTGAACGCCGTTACCGTGCAGCAAAAGCGGTAGGTCTAAACACCATTCCTGCTATGGTAAAACAAATAGATGAAAGGATGATAAGGGAAATTTCTCTTATTGAAAACCTACAACGCGAAAACCTAAACGCAATAGAAGAGGCAGAAGCAGTAGCAGAACTTATGAAGTTAAACGGCTACACACAAGAGCAACTTGCAAATCGTATAGGTAAAGCAAGAAGTAGTGTTGCAAATATCGTTCGTTTGTTAAGTTTGGAAGACGAAGTTAAGAGCCTGGTTGCACAAGATCGTCTAAGCGCAGGTCACGCTCGTGCACTTATACCGATTTCTGATAGAGAAACTCAAATTGATTTTGCTTACCAAGCAGCAGATGGTGAAATGAGTGTTAGAGATCTTGAGGCAAAAGTACGTTATTACCTCAATCCCGACAAGGCACCTCGCAAGATGAGTGCAAAGGAAAAATCTCGCCTTTCACTTGAAATGCGTGAGTTTGTTGACGACCTAAAACGCATTTTTAGTACAAGTCGGATCGTAGCCATG
>JAZSKG010000237.1:0-3864 GCA_045534735.1 Candidatus Stercoripulliclostridium sp. | reverse complement strand
CATAAGGGTGAATTTGTTCATGAAATAAATAGCGTAGACGATCTAAAAAAAGTTGCAGACATGGTTGGCTCTGACTATGATAAAGGGGTTTTTGAGTTAAAAAATGATATCGTAATTCCTGCTGATGAGAATTGGACTCCTATAGGAACGTCGGTTGAAAACTCATTCCGTGGTACGTTTAATGGTAACGACCATACAATAACCTATACAATCAATATTCCAGAACCTGAAGACGGTAGAGATACTAAGGCTCCGTTAGATGATCAAAAATCATTTGGCCTTTTCGGAGTTATACACAATGCTAAAATATCTAAACTAAACCTTTCCATAGATATTACTGTTCCAGCAGATGCTAATTCATTTTACGTTGGAGGATTGGCCGGATTTGCTAGTGGTAATAATACTATTGACGACGTTGAAGTTAATGGTAACGTTGAAACTACCCTCGGCGATATTCGTAAAATTTTAGACGAAGAAACTCAATTAATAGAGATAGAGCGTTACGATATGGCTGGATTCGTTGGTGGAGTTGTGGGTTTTATACAAGGAAGTACCACGCTAAATAACGTTAGTTCTACTACGTATATCAAAGTAGGTGCATATTCAGACAAGGCTGCTTTTGATGACTTGTTTGTTGGCGGTGTAGCCGGGGCTATTCGTACAGTTGATCTCTCTTCTTTGAAAGATAACAATGAATATGCCAGTGCAAATAATCTTTCTTTTGCCGGTTCAATATCAGCATCAGGTTCACAAGTAAATGCCGGTGGAATCTTTGGTGCGGCATATAGAATTAAGAATGGAGAAAAATGGAATGTAAGTGGAAACTCCATAAACGTTAAAGCATATAAACGTTTAAGAGTGGGTGGCTTAGCCGGTATGATAGATAGGGTTACCCTAAATAAAGCAAAAGTAGATTTAGATACCATTAATGCCGGCGCATTCAGTTTTTCTACTTCTCGTTCATTTAATGCGGGTGGAGCCTTTGGATACGTTGCTAATCTTTCAAGTTTAGATAACGTAATTAGTGACGTAAAAAAAGTATACGTTGCTAAGAATACTACCAACTATACAGGTGGTTTGGTCGGAACATTGCATTATTCTAAATTGACTAGCGCAGTTGCAAGTGGTGCGTTGTATTATGGTACAGATGTTATAGACGACGTAAAGGAAATTCGCTATGAAGGTAATACCCAAAACAACCATTATTACGTTTATAACGGTGGTATTGCAGGAAGAGTGTATGGTGAGTCAAGCATGGCAAATGCTTCCTCTAATTTTAAGGCTTACCAGGGTATAGTCGGCGAAGCCGCAAATGCTATTGAGATCGTAGTTTTAAAAGATGGCGAAACAATAACTGATTGGCTTAATAGTAGCATTTATAACACAAGCATGCTAACGTATGCTAAAATAGAAGAAAGTAATCCCAAAGAGGGTGAAGTAAAATACAAAATAGTTCACAACTTTAGTTTAGATGATGTATCGCTTACTTACGTTGAAACAAATTCAAAGGCCTATAATGATAAACAAACCAACGATAAAGCAAGTACTTGGTATAATGAAATAGGTAGCAAAAAAGCAGATGCTATAACCTATAACGAATTATATAATACGATAAATTCAAATATAAACTCATAATAATTTAACGAATCGCAATCGCGATAAAAGGATGGAAAATAAATGATAATCAGTTTAAGAGACGACAAAGTAGAGTTTCAACCTGGGGCTACTCCTGCAGAAATAGCACGTTCTATTTCAGATGGATTATTCCGTGCTTCACTTGTAGCAAAGGTAAATGATAAAATAGTAGGTATGTACGAGCCTATAAACGAAGATGCAACCGTAGAGTTTTTAACTTTTGACACCGAAGAGGGTAAGAAAGCATTTAGACATAGTTGTTCCCACGTTTTAGCACAAGCAGTTAAAAGAATATATCCTAATGTTAAAGTTGCAATAGGACCCGCTATTGAAAATGGTTTTTATTATGATTTTGACTTTACTGCTCCTATAAATATGGATGACGTTCCTCAAATAGAAGCAGAAATGAAAAAAATAATAAAAGAGAATATTCCAATTATTAGGGAAGAAGTATCTCGCGAAGAAGCCCTTAAGTTCTTTGCAGAACAAGGTGAAGTTTACAAAGTAGAACTAATACAAGATCTACCCGAAGATGCAACGATTACTATGTATAAGCAAGGTGATTTCGTTGACCTTTGTGCAGGCCCTCATATTCCTTCAACCGGATACATTAAGGCATTCAAACTTACTTCTATAGCAGGTGCATATTGGCGCGGAGACGAACATAATAAGGTACTCACTCGTATATATGGTACTGCTTTTAATAATAAAACTGCACTCGCAGACTATTTACAAGCATTAGAAGAAGCAAAACAAAGAGACCATAATAAACTTGGTAGAGAAATGGGCATATTTATGACCGAAGAAAGCATTGGTCAAGGACTACCTCTTTTGATGCCTAAGGGCGCTAAACTTTTCCAAATTCTAAATAGATTTGTTGAAGACGAAGAGGAGAGAAGAGGTTACGTTCGCACCAAAACCCCATATATGGCAAAGTCTGACCTTTACAAGATTTCCGGTCACTGGGATCACTACCAAGACGGCATGTTTATTTTTGGTAATGAAGAGGTTGACAAAGAAGTATTTGCTCTTCGTCCCATGACGTGCCCCTTCCAATATATGATTTATAAAAATGGTCTAAAATCATATAGAGATTTACCCATTCGTTATGGTGAAACTTCAACTTTGTTCCGTAATGAAGCAAGTGGTGAGATGCACGGACTTATTCGCGTTAGACAATTTACCATTTCAGAAGGCCATTTGATTTGTACTCCCGCTCAACTTGAACAAGAGTTTAAGGGATGCTTGGACCTTGCAATGTATATGCTTAAGATATGTGGCTTGGATGGTGACGTAAGTTATCGTTTCTCAAAGTGGGATCCAAATAATACCGAAAAATACATAAATGATCCTGCAAAATGGGAGCACGCAGAAGCAGAGATGCAAAAGATTTTAGATCACATTGGTTTAGAATACTCCGTGGGTATTGATGAGGCTGCGTTCTATGGACCTAAACTAGACATTCAAATTCGCAACGTATACGGCAAAGAAGATACCCTTATTACCATTCAAGTAGATATGTTCTTGTCAGAAAGATTTGATATGACCTACGTTGATGAAAATGGCGAAAAGGTATATCCTTATATCATTCACCGTACTTCAATTGGTTGCTATGAAAGAACCATGGCATTGCTTATTGAGAAATTTAAGGGTGCATTCCCCGTGTGGATGGCTCCTGAACAAGTACGCGTAATGAGTTTGACCGATCGTACTGAGGCCGAGGCAAATGAAATTCGTGACAATCTAAGAATGGCAGGAATAAGAGCAGAAAGCGACGTTAGATCGGAAAAAATCGGTTATAAGATTAGGGCTGCCCAACTTGATAAAATCCCTTATATGCTCATAATAGGGGATAAGGAAAAAGAAGCAGGTGTAGTTGCCGTTCGCTCTAGAAAAGACGGCGACCTAGGAACAATGACCTATGCTGATTTCCTACAAAAGATTAGAGAAGAGGTAGACAATAAGGTTCTATAATGAAAGTATGATTTATTTTGGCGCAAAAGTAAAAAATTGCGCCAAAATAATTGACATATGCTTTTATTTAATATAAAATAAACGCAGTAAAGAAGAAGTAATTCTCACCGTAAGCATTAGGTTAAACGGTCAAACAAGTTTATTTAACGTTGTAGTGTTGCGTAAACGCATTACAAAACTTGTGGTGAGAAGTGCTTTAGCGCTTCTTTTTTTTACAATTATATAATGTTCGCACATACGTGCACACATATATAA
>JAZSKG010000259.1:0-5597 GCA_045534735.1 Candidatus Stercoripulliclostridium sp. | reverse complement strand
GTTTCCTCTTCGCCGGGCTTAGTGCAAGTAGGAGCCTTAGTTTCGGTCCATATGCCATATTCGTGACCGATGGTGGGAATTTCTACAACTTCTACGATTTCGCCACACTCGGTACATTCATTGTGTTTGCTGCCAACCTCTTTGCAAGTTGCTTCTTCATCAATAATCCAGCCCCCGGGCGTGTGTGCGTGCGATGCGCCAAACGTTATTATAAGTTCCTCAATATATGCAGCACCTGATGCAGATGCAAGATTTATTGCAAAATATTGATCACTTGTACCAATGTTTAGTTTTGCACCGGCAGTATCCGTAGTGAACGTTCCTCTATTGGTACCACCGGTTGCCTTTCCACTTCCGGTAGCAAATGGCGTTGTTTTAGTTAGCACTTGCCATTCTCTAGAAGTCGTTGACTTGATGGTAATTGAAACTATTCCACCTGTAAACGGAGTAGTATTATAAATATACTGTGCCGTCTTATTACTATTCATTTGTATAAAATCGTTTTGTGGGTATTGTGCAGTGCCATGGTATATAAATCCTTGTCCGCTATATCCACTAACGTTCCAAGTTCCCCACGTATAACCCGAATTCTCTACAAAACTATCACGAGTTATCGTAATAGATTGCGTGGTTGACTTTTTAACGGTTATACCGTTAATTACGTCTTCTTTTCCTTGATATTTACATATTATAGAGGTGCTTCCCTCTTGGAGTTCTTCGGTTTTTGACGTGCCGTCTAGCCATTCGCAATCGGAATTTGCGATTACCGCAGTAGAGCCGTCGGTATACGTAGTAGTTACGGTTAAACCTGCGGGGTTAAATACCTCACCTGAACTATAGGTTGCTTTTACGGGAGTTCCTTCTACCTCTATACTGGAAACTGCTTTAACCTTAACGGTTGCAGAAACCTTTATAGCAGTATTTTTCGTACTGGTTGCGGTAATCGTGGTAGTACCGGAAGCAAGAGCCTTTACAACACCACTAGAAACAGTTGCAACGCTAGGATTAGAAGAGGTCCAAGTTACGGAACGACTTGCTCCAGAGGGAACTGCACTTACCGTAAACTTATGGTTTTCACCTACGGCAAGGTTTACAGAAGTGGAAGAAAGTGTCAAACCTTCTAAGGTTATAGTAGAATCTCCACCAACATCGTCAAGATAACTACCATAGGTTTCAACTGCATTTTGAAGTTCGTCATTATAGTTTTTACCATCATAGCAGTAAATCATTTCTGCATATTCGGGGTGATCTATAAAGGGATTTCTATTGCCTTGGATGCCATAAACAACTTCGTTTCTAACCTTCTCTTCTTGTGTCGGGGGCTCTTCTAAGTGCCACTTCATAAGGTCTTCTATGTCGCCTATGGTCTTATTACTTCCCTTACCTAGAACGAAAGACAAATTATGTTGGTCGCCCCAACGTGTTTGAACGTACATTAGGATACGAGCGGTTGCTCCACGATATCCTTTGCCGGGATAGAACACACTATTTTGTTGGTAACAAGGATTTGCATATGATTTTGAACCCTCTTCGCCAACTATATTTGCAGTAGTTTGGGGAACTTCGCCAAAGTTGTTGTTACCACGAGAAGAATTCAAATTATCGTTAGTGGGACGAAGATGGTGCGCATCCGAACCAGGACCCGATGTCTCAGGGAATGCATTACCGGCATTCTTGGGCCAAACGTGTTCACGGTTGGTACCAGTACTAAAACTTCCACTAAACGATACGGAAGTACCGGTATAGAACCATAAAATATTACCAGGCTTATTGGGATCTGCATCGCTTTCATCAAAGATGTTTCTTAGTCCGTCATAAGAGGGATTATAATCGTGAGTTTCGGTAATAAGTTCGGCTAGTTCTGCCCTAAACTCTAAACCGGTAAGACTCTCGTCAAGGTCTGCATAGTATTCGTCGTAAGAGGCTGCTTCTACGGCTTCCGGAGCAGTAGTTTTTGCTAGGAAAACAAAGCCACAACTTAAAGAGCAAACAACTAGACAAACTGACAAGAAAATCGCACTAAATTTCTTAATCGTCTTTAGTTTCATTTTGAACTCCAAGGTTACCCTTTGTATTATAGTTTTGGGGGCACCTGCGCGACGTCGCGCGCTTTTATAATATAACAAAAACTATTTTTAGTCAAGCATTACGCGCGCGAATCACAACCAGCAACAAAATGCGCCACTTTTTTTCACATTTTTAACCATGCATAAGCACAAAAAATTGCCATCCTCTTCTGTTCGGATAATTAGCATATTAGGTATCCATTAACTGCTTTTAGGCACCCTATTATAGGGTATTTGCGAAATTTGTATTTTTGAAAAAACAAGCGAAAACTTGCATCGTTTTACTAAATATTTCCCGTTAAAAATTAGACGTTTTATGCTAGGTAAAATGCACCAAAAATAGTGGTTTTCCCTTATGTAATTTACTAAAAGTTTTCCAAATTCTTACATATAATAATTGATATTATTATTGATTTTTATAATTTTGTATGTTATACTCTCTAAAGACGTGTGCGTATTATAATGCATTTGCGTACGCGAAGAGTGAGAGGAAAACATGATTTTTGACATTCAAAAAGCAACAATTACAAAGAGAACGGTAGCATTCATTTTGGATGCCATTCTTTTTGCAGTTTTGGCAGTGGGCTTTGCTTGGCTCATTGGTCTTTGTTGTAACTATGACTCTCACCTTGACGCAAACATTGACACCCAAACGGCATACACTACTTACTACAAAAGAACTTACGGCGTAGACTTTTCCAAAAACTACGATGAACTGGGCGTTGCAGAGCAAGCAGACTGGGATGCTTATGCAGATCAATTTAGCAATGCTGTTTCCGGCGACGTAGCCGTAAAAATTTCGGTAGATAAGTTACTCTCATTACATTCCAAATATCTTGCTTCCCACGGTGTAGATCTTTTCGTTAGCGACACGGAATACAATGCCCTTTCCGACGAGCAGAAGACAGCCTGGAAGACGGCATACGAGGCTTGTTCTTTGGAGGTTAAAGCAGAGTTTGGCGAAAACGCACTACTAATGAAACCTATCATATATCTTCAAGGCATAGAGGAAGAGTACAGCACAAACCTTACTGCCACAGAAGCCGAAAAAGCAAACTTCACAAACAAGCAAAACAAGGCTTGGAAAGGCGCTTATGAAGATTGTGAAAAGGCCTTTAGTAACGACCTTGGATACGGCGACAGAACAATGCAAGTATTCGGATTTACACTTTTGATGGTGTCACTTGGTATCCTTCTTTCTATGTTAATTCTTGAGTTTGCTCTTCCTCTCATCTTTAAGAATGGGCAAACTATCGGTAAAAAAGTATTTGGTATTGCAGTTATGCACGAAAACGGTGTTCGCGTTAATACCATTACCATGTTCATTAGAACCTTCCTTGGAAAGTATGCGGTGGAGACTATGTCCCCCGCTCTTTTATTATTAATGGTATTTACGGGAAACGCACTTATAGCCGTAATAGTAATGGCAGCACTAGTCATATTTGAAATAGTACTCTTCGTATGGAAGAAGGAAACCAGGCCTTTCATACACGACGTATTTGCAAAGACGGTTGTAGTAGACCTTGCCAGCCAAATGATATTTAATACCGAAGAAGAAATGCAAGAATTTAGGCGCAACACCTATGCAGAAAGTTCCGGTGATGCGCTGGAAGACAAACTTTACAGCACTGCCAATCCTTTGGCATCATCGTTTGTAGAGATAAAGAAGACTAGCGATAGTAGCACTAGTGACAAAAAAGAATAAATCGGCACGTCCGTTTATTATAGCAACAAAGCAAAAAATCTATATTACAAAGGAATATAAGAAACATGAAAGTTGTACTTGAAAATTTGACAAAAGTGTTCCCCAGCAGAAACAAGAAAGCCGGTGAAGAAGTCGTTGCAGTTAACAATTTCACTTTTGAAATTCCAGACGGCAAACTCATAGGCCTACTTGGACCTTCCGGTTGCGGTAAATCCACCACTCTTTATATGATAAGTGGTCTACAAAAACCCACCTCCGGTAAGATCTTCTTTGGTGACGATGACATTACTGCTCTTTCTCCCGAAAACAGGGGCGTTGGTCTAGTTTTCCAAAACTACGCACTTTACCCCCACATGACGGTAAAGCAAAACATTTTGTTCCCCCTTCAAAACCTAAAGGGTGCAGACAAAATGAGCAAGGATGAGATGCTAAATAGAGCATATGAGGCTGCCAAACTCGTTCAAATTGACGAACTAATGGAACGTAAGCCCAGCGAACTTTCCGGCGGACAACAACAACGTGTTGCTATTGCTCGTGCGCTTGTTAAGATGCCTCGCGTTCTTCTCCTAGACGAACCTCTTTCCAACCTTGACGCACGTCTACGTCTACAATCTCGTGAAGAAATTAGAAGGATTCAAAGAGAAACTCTTATCACCACCATATTCGTTACCCACGACCAAGAAGAAGCCATGAGCATTTCCGATATGATCGTAGTTATGAAACTTGGTGTTGTACAACAAATCGGTGCACCTCAAGACGTATATGACAGTCCAGAAAACCTATTCGTTGCAAAGTTCCTAGGAACTCCCCCTATCAACGTATTTGACGGCGAAGTTCGCGATGGTAAAGTTTACATTGGCGAAGATGCAGTTCTTGATGCTCCCGGTGTTCCAGATCAACTCGTATACGTTGGCGTTCGTCCCGAAGGATTTGAAGTAGTAGAAGACGGCGCTCTCCACTGCGAACTACGTAGCGTAGAAGTCATGGGCCGTGACGTAAGCATAGTTTCTGCAAACAGTGCTGCTCATACTCCCGTTATCCGTTCTATAGTAAACGCAGACAACAAGATTGATACCGAAAAGAAAGACGTTACCTTCAATCTTAAGCCCCACAAGACCTTCCTATTTGCAAAGGAAACCGTTACCTGGGCAATGGGAGAAGAAGGCAAGACCTTATATTCCTTTAATAGAAACGCACAAACTCTTAATGCAATCTATGGTGACAAGCGCTACGATCTAGGCGTACTTCTAACCGACGAAGATATTGCTAAACTAGAAAAGCAAGCAAAACAAAATCTCTCACCCGTTGCTAAGTTCTTCATTAGGCAAGGCAAGAAGATTTTGACTGCTGCACAAAACAAGGTTGCTCCTGCAGTAGAGTTCGTACAAAACATGATTCCCGAAAAGCCTGCTCTTACCGGTGAAATCACCTATAAACTTGCAATGGGCAAGAATGCTGATGGCGAAAACCTATACTTTGCAGGTGGCGTAGAAGGCAATCGCCTCTGTGTAACCAGCGACATAAACCTTGCAGTTGACCTACACGCTGAACTCGTAACCGAAACTCTAGAAAGTGAAGTAGAAAGCGATGAAAACAAGAAGGTTGACTTCATTACTAAAGTTAAGGATCTCTTCAAGTCCCACAAACCCAAGACCATCGTTAAGGGTTACAATATGTACTATTTAGATGGCGAAACTAAGGTTTATCCCGAAATTACCGTAGAAAACGGCGAAAATCACGAAAAGAGAATCTTTCTATAAGAGGTGACACTATGGTTGATTCTAAAGTCGAATCGTAGCCATGTCGTTCTGTGGGCCAAGGAGGTG
>JAZSKG010000167.1:0-2129 GCA_045534735.1 Candidatus Stercoripulliclostridium sp. | reverse complement strand
GAGTCCAACAGGGGGAGCCACAAAAGGAAAGCAAGTCTTATGACTTGCTTTTTCTTTTGTCCCTCCCACCCGTTGTCCTGCGAACTTGTTTTCTTTAGAAAACTTGGTGCGCAAGTTATGATGCCAATCAAGTCTTTTTTGTTTGGGGTAGGAATGGTGGAATTCGTCTTGTATTGGTGAAGGAGTTGTGTTAAAATAAGTGTATTAGTTATTTTAAGTAGGATTATTATGAGAGAAGATATTAGGTGCTTTTTAGAGGAATATGGATTTAAGGATTGTGGGAGACTCGTAGATTGGTCTTATGAGTTTAAGAATAACGCATATTACTATGATACTAAAATGTTGGTAGAGGGCTCGCACGCGACCGATTATGCCTATTTATATTACCTTGACGAGGAAAACCTTACGGGATTATGCTACTATAGTTCATTGATGGAATATCTTTTAACGGACTTTGATGATCATGGAGTAGATGGTATACTTAATAAGATTTATAAGTACGTTGGCATAAAGGTGGAACTTTACAAAGAGGCATATATTCCACTTTTGGTTATGAGAATGGATGAAGAGAATTTTACGAAAGAGGGAGCCTCTAAGAAAATAGGCGATATGCTAAAGGTTGTTGGAATGATGGACTATTTACTACAACAAAGGCTAAATTATTTGAGGAAAAAGAATGGAAAATATTAAAGAATTAAGATTATCATTACAAGATGAAGAGTGGCCTTTTGAGTACGTAGATCACGATCGTCAAATAGTCAGAGCCGTTGTCGTTGATGACGATGGATACTATTATTTTGCCCATTTAGAGAGGAATGATATCTTTTGTAACGGAAGTATAATAGAGACCTCTGGTGGTGGCGTGGAGGGTAATGAAGACCTAAATACTGCTATTATCCGTGAACTAAAGGAAGAACTTGGTGTAGACGTAGAGATATTATGCAAAATAGGTGTCGTAGACGATTATTATAATCTTATCCATAGGCACAATATAAACAACTATTATCTTTGCAGAGTGCTGGCGTTTGGAGAAAATCATCTAACACAAGACGAGAGGGAGAGTTTTCATTTGACGACTATGAAAGTTACGTATGATGAGGCGATAAAGGAATATGAAAGATGTTCCTCAACTAAATTAGGTAGGATAGTGGCAAATAGGGAACTTCCCGTATTAAAGCGCGCAAAAGAACTTTTGGAGAGTGGAATTTAATATGGAGAAAATAGTTTATAATAAACTGGTTCGCGATAAAATCCCAGAGATTGTTGCAAGCGATAATGGTAAAACTTGTGTGACGCGAATAATGTCAAACGAGGAGTATCTTGAAGCCCTTAACCTAAAACTCCAAGAAGAACTAAAGGAATACTTGGAAAGTGGAAGTATAGAAGAACTTGCCGACCTAGAGGAAGTTTTACGCGCCATATTAGAGGCTAAGGGCACGAGTTACTTGGAGTTTGAAAGGATTAGAAATAATAAAGTTGAAAAGAGAGGTGCATTCAAGGAGAAAATCTTCCTTGAAAGTGTTACCGAAAACTGAATAAAAACCGGTTTTTTTCGTATGCTCCCGTAAAGGAGGAGATATGAAAAAGAGAAAAGAAAATAAATATGATCCACTTGGGTCGTATACCGGGGTATCCGCTGATGGCGAACAACCCACGCAAGATGCAGATGATTTATGAAAACCAGCCCAAAGGGCAAAACAATTTGAAACTAGCGAAATAATTTAAATGTAATATGTTTCGCAATAATGTTAAAACAACGAAATACCGAATTGAACAGATAAGTTCAGTTCGGTATTTTAATATATTGAAATATAATCTCCGATTTTCCCTTTCGGTTGTGGATATTGTCGCATAGAAAAATCCAAAAGTAAACTACTTTGGAAAAACTTTTGACCTTGATTTTAAGGTCTTTTTTCTTTATTTTTTTACACCCTTAATTCTTACTTGATTTATTTGGCAAAATGTGCTATAATATGACATATTAAGAATGAATATGGAGGAAAACGCATGACTTTGTCACAGAAGGTAAGATACATAAGAGCCGAGAGATTACTAAGCCAACAGGAATTTGCCGATGCGGTGGGCGTTTCCTATTCAACCGTCAGCCGTTGGGAGCGTGAAAATCGCAA
>JAZSKG010000014.1:0-1913 GCA_045534735.1 Candidatus Stercoripulliclostridium sp. | reverse complement strand
TTATTCTGAGCCAAAAGAATCCACCGTTCAAAAGGAAGAGCCCAAAATTTACATGTCTGCAGTAGAACCTAATACTCTTATTCACGAGTACTCCAATAGGTTTGAGGTATACCACTTAGAGGCAGGAGAAAAGGAACTCGTTAGCGTAGAATACAAGGACGCAAAATAATGGAAGAAAAGGTCAAAAAAAGCATATTCCCTAAAAAGAATGGTTCCCGCGCTTGGGAACTGGATGCTCTGCGTGGTCTTGCCATACTCGGCGTTATTTGGGACCACGTTATGTTTGACCTTGCTTACATGTTCTACTATGAGTGGATGTATTTGGGCGCAGACGGACTATTAAAGGCTAGCGAGTTCGCGCGCGACTACCATACCGGCTTTTTGCGCGTTTTAGGCTGGCCCGTTTTCGTATTCATTTTCTTTTTTGTATCCGGTATTTGTACGACTTTTTCACGCAACAACTTCTTCCGTGGTTTAAAACTCGCAGTCGTTGCCATTCTCGTTTCGCTAGTAACCTATCTACTTGAAGAGTTTGGTGGAATGAGTGGTAGTTTTATACAATTCGGTGTGTTGCATTGCCTAGCACTCTCCATACTTCTTTATTCTTTTGTGGAATGGATATTAAAACTTACAGCAAGCAATCATAAGCACTATAAGTATATAAAATTTGGAGTATATCTAGCCCTTGCCGTAGCACTACTAGTAGTAAACTATACGACCAACGTAACCTTGTATGAAGTCAATGTGTACAAGTCAACGGTAGAAAGCACTTGGCCATTACAAGGCATGTTCGTATTTACTCAAGACTGGTGGACTGCCGACTACTTCCCACTACTTCCATTCTTTGCATTCTTCCTCCTGGGAGCAGGAATATCTCAAGTTGCATATCCTAATAAGGAAAGTCTAATTCCAAAACTAGACGGCAAATGGAACAAGTTCCTAACCGTTCCCGGTAGATATTCCCTTTATATATATCTTGCCCTTCAAGTAATCGCCGTTGTGATTTTGTGCCTTGTAACGTGGATAGCAACGGGCACTATCCCATTTATTTAATATGAAGTGTTACCTTTGTCCAAACGATTGTGGAGTAGATAGGACCGAGAACCTCGGTCTTTGTTTATGTGGCGAAGAAATGGTCGTCAATCGTATAGCGCCCCATTACTATGAAGAGCCACCTATAAGCGGAGAAAAGGGAAGTGGGACGGTATTCTTTGGTGGATGCGTAATGAGATGTGACTTTTGTCAAAACGCCATTATAAGCCGTAAGCCACAAGGAAAAACGTACACTCCGAAAGCACTTGCAAATGAAATAAAAAGGCTGGAAAAAGAGGGTGTACATAACGTAAACTTTGTTACCCCCACACAATGGAGCGAGCAAATAAAAAAGACGTTAGACGTTTATCACCCCGGTATTCCAATAGTATACAACACCTCCGGTTACGAGAAAATAGAGGTCGTAAAAGGGTTGCTTCCGTACGTTGATATTTTTCTCCCGGACTACAAATACGGCGACCAAACATTGGGTTTAAGGCTCTCAAAACGCAAAGATTACGACAGTATAGCCCTTGATGCCATAGAATTAATGATTAAGGAAAAACCGAACGTATACGAAGGAGATTTACTTAAGCAAGGAGTCATTATTCGTCACCTAGTATTACCGGGTTACTTAGATAACAGCCTAAAAGCGCTAGACAATTTAGTTGCTCGCCTGGGTACCGATTTTACTCTAAGCCTAATGTCGCAGTTTACCCCTATGCCTAACTGTAAAGATCCCGCCAGAAGACTAAAACCCATAGAGTACAAAATAGTAGTAAACCACGCATTAAAACTAGGACTTACCAAAATTTTCACTCAAGAAATTTCTTCAGCAAGTCGGAGGCCAAGCGGTCTTAGGAAGACAACTGGGGCTATCA
>JAZSKG010000019.1:0-3075 GCA_045534735.1 Candidatus Stercoripulliclostridium sp. | reverse complement strand
TTTGGCATTGGTTAGATCTAGTGTTTCATCAAGGGTGTATATTTCTTTAAACGCCCCTTCCACTATTTGTATGCCGGAAACGGAGCCCTCTTTTTCTCCCGAGCAAGCAGAAAGAACTGCAAGGGAAATTAAGCAAGCGAGAATTAATAATACTACTTTTTTAAAAATCTTCTTATTCATGCTCGTTCTCCTTGTTCCTTAGTCTTGACGGGGTGGCAATAAAGGTTCTTGCAACGTCGTTTACGGGTACGCTCTTAGGTGTTCCGCCGCCGGTATCTCTCGCATATCCTACGAGGTCGGTAAGATTGGTCTTCCCATCTCTGTTGTAGTCCATGTTTTCAGGTTTCGCCGTGCCGTTTGCAAGCATTCCCGCTAGGCCTTGAAGATCTTCAGTGGTTATTTCTCCGTCGCCGTTGGCATCACCTTTAAGGTAAACGTTAAATACGAACACTTCTACTCCTTCTGCGTTTAGGAATATCAATTTGTCGCCCGTGCCGGTTCTCTTAGTTAGTTGCTTTTCTAGGTCAATCTCACCCAGTTTCGCACTCTTATAGGTAAGCGTTAGATAATTGCTTGCTCTTACTGCCCCTATCGTCTCACCTATAGTGCTGGGAGATTCTAAGGCTATTTGACGTTTTTCCAGGTTTGCCACAATCCCCGAAATGCTAACGACTTCTATTGCTTGGCTTTCTTTAGAAACGTTTATATTAAAGAATGTAGTTTGTCCATTCTTGCCAACGGTAACCTTTTGTTGTCCAGATACTATAGTAGTATAAGTTACGTCTAGATTTTCCTTTATCTCTTCACCTACGTAAGATACGACGCCCGCATAAGCATATTTAACGTTAACTTTGGCTCCCGTCCAAACTATCACGTCGCCGTAACCATAGTTGATACGATTGGGGGCAGTTGCTAGACTAATACTCAAAATGGTATCTAAAACGTTAACTTCAAAAGTAGCGGTATAACTTGTGTCTTTGTAAACGTAAGTAACGGTTATCTCTTGAACGCCCACCTTCTTAGAATTAAAGTTTGTCGTGTATTCGCTTTGATAGAGTTCGCGTGAAGGCATATCTGCCTTTGCATAGTATGCTCTAACCGTAATTTCCAAACTTTCGCCGTAAAGGTATTCTTTTTTAGATTTAGAAGTTACAACTTCAAGTTTGGTTACGTAGTCGGGAACCATGCAAACCCCTTCCCAAACGAGTATCTCCTTTTCCACGTCCTCTCCAAAGAAGTAAATATATATCTTTTGTTCTACTCCTATGGCTCCTTGGGTAGAGTTAAATTCGGGAGTATACCTAAACTCTTCGTCGTTATAGTTTACCTCTTTTGTGGTACCACTTATCATTGTAATAACGTAGGTGGAAGCGGGATTAAAGGTTTGGTCTAGAGAGTATATCGTTTGAGGTCCCTCTTTAAGTGCTATTTCTTTAAACGCGTCGTTTATTTTAAGTTCAAACGAGGTTGTCAAGGTGGGATCGGCAAGGTATGTTATGGTTATTTGTTGCGTTCCTACTTGCTTGTTTGTAAAAGTAGAGGTAAGGTATTTTTCTTTTGCTAGCAGTTTTTCCCCTTCACACGCAAACTCTGCGTATACGTCAAACACAACCTCTTCACCCCAAAGGATTTCCACGTTTTGAACGGGAAGAAGGGCTAAGACGTAGTCGTAGTAATTAACCTCTAACTCTAACCATCTATCCAAATAACGTCCTTTAAGGATTTGTGCACCCACACTATTTTGGTCATAGATAATTTCCATGGGAGCAACTCTTTCTAGGCTTCCGTCAGCCATGGTTTTTTCTAGCACAACGTCTAAGTTTTCGGGGTTGCCGTTTATTAGGTATCCGTAACGGAAAGAGGTAGTGCTCGTTGCCTTTAGGGCAACGTTTGTGGTCTTACCAAGAGAGCAAACGAGTACGTCCATAGAAATTATTTCTATGGTAGAAAGTGTCATTTCCGTTCCCACTATACTTTGACGATCAACAAATATCTTTATTAATGCGTCTTGTTCTCCCTCTATGGTGTTATCAAATGCAACGATTCCATCTATGGTTCTTGTGAAATAATCAAAGTAAATACCTTGATTTTCTTGGGTTTTCTTAGCAATTTCAATTTCTTTTCCATCTCTTTGGAGTAAACTTACGCCAAGATATGGATCACTTCCCACTTCATAATAGAAACAATCGTCTTTCTGATCTCTTCCTATCGTCTTGAAACTACCGTCTATCTCTACGTTTAGAGTGGTAGTGGTCGTCATTTCGGCTTTGGTTTCTTGGTCAACGTAAGTTACGTGTATAAGGTGTGGTCCCAGCCTTAAACTATAAAGAGCATATAATGGGTTACTTGCATCGGAAACAGGCGCATGCTCGTCTTTAACCAAGCACTCTAAGAGTTCAACCTGTCTGGTTGCACCACTCATCATGTTGACGTCTACGAACTCGTAAAGGTCTACGTTGGCGCCATATGCGTAATTGGTCTTGATGGGTTGGAAAGATATGCTCTTGACGTAGTCAACAACCATAAATTCTTCTTCAAAAATGAATTGGGTCTTCCATTCCCTATCTTCATAGACGTAGTTTACTTTTTGTAGTCCCACTCTATCCTTATGGTAGCCTACAAAGTTTTCTTTGGAGAATTTGTTTGGGCCCTCCACTTTACCTGATGCCATATAAACCAGGAATCCACCACTTTCTGCATCTATATCATAGTTGTAAAGATATCTCTTATTGGGTTCTTCTACCTTCTCTACGTGCGTTACGTAATCCCTTACGTAAACGTTAAACTCGGCTACTTCGCCCATATAAGTTACCTTTAAGGTTTGGGAGAGAGAGGTTGCATCTGATTTATTGTATCCACTAACCATGCCGGGCGTAATGGCTACGCTTTCAGTCTCACTTTCCCCTATCTTTACTTTTAGGATATATCTGGAAGTATCAAGGTCCTCGCCGTAGCGATACTTTCTAAGGTCTATTCCCTTTTCTTGTTCTTCTTCTGTAAGCGCTCTATCCACAACTTCCATGGTCGTTACCTCTGCTTTAACTTTGGTAACCACTATGGTCGCGCTAAAACCAC
>JAZSKG010000203.1:0-9815 GCA_045534735.1 Candidatus Stercoripulliclostridium sp. | reverse complement strand
TGTGTTCTGATAATTCTAATATGCATTGGATGTCTTGTTTCGTGTAACTCCATTACGAAGAACGAGTTCTTTTCAAATGAACTATTAGAAAGGAATTTTCTTTTGGATATGCCCCTTCCACCAGGAATGGATAATTCAAGACTTCAATTTGGGACAGTATTATACTTTAATATCAGTAATACAGAATACGAAAGATATGTGGAAGAGTTGCTTGAATATTTAAGAGAAAAGGAATCGGTTTATTATCTTGGATATTCTGTCGGACAGTATCTTCTTGCAGAAATGATGCCTTACGACGTTATAGCACCTATTACGGAGGAATACGTTACTAGCGCGGAAAAACATGATATATTCTTTTCCTTAGATGAAGGATTTACAGGACATAATGAGAAGTTTCTTGTGAGTCCCGTGCAGATAAGTGTACATCGCGAAGAGGGGACTTTAGGAAAGGAGAAGTTTGAGTATAATACTTGGATGGCAATTTACGATGATTTTCGTGCAAACGCAGAGTGGAATCCTTGTGGTGCAAAACACACGTTTGATAATGGTGTAGAGTATAAAATTGCAGGTAGTACTAAAACCATCGTAGAGTATGCTTGCGTGCTTTGTGGCGCAACTGAATGGTCGGACTACGTAGGAGATCTTAATACCTATGATATTACTATAGTGGATACAGACTATGATTACTATTTGTATACTCGTCCCAACGAGGGTATTTCGGGAACCTTGGTGACAATAAATGCAATGAAGATAGAGGATAAGAATTTTAGAGTTACGGCAAATGGAACGGAACTTCTACCTATAGACACTGAGTATGACGATATGGTAAGATATCAATTTATTATGCCGTCCAAGGATGTAACGATAATGACGGAAATCATTCTAGATAATGAAGAAACACCTAGTGAAGAATAAGGATATATTATGAGTAAGAAACAAGATAAAACTAACGTAATGAGGATACTAGATCAAAAGAAGGTGGAGTACAAAGCCTACTTTTATGAAACGGAAGAAGCAGTAAGTGGTACCATTGTTGCAAGTATGTTAGGGAAAGATCCTTCTTGCGTATATAAAACCCTCGTTACGGTTGGTGCATCTAAACAAAACTACGTTTTTGTCGTTCCGGTAGAAATGGAATTGGACTTAAAGAAAGGAGCAAAAGCAGTAGGGGAAAAGAGCATTAGTATGATAAAGTCAAAAGAGTTACTACCACTTACCGGCTACGTTCACGGTGGTTGCTCTCCAATTGGTATGAAAAAGTTTTTTACCACGACAATTGACCTTTCTGCAGTTGACCAAGAAAGCATAATCTTTAGTGCCGGTAAAATCGGTTATCAAGTGGAATTATCGGTAGAAAACCTAAAGAAAGTAATACCCTTTACCCTTCAAGATATAGTATAAAATGGCAACGTTACTCGTTTTAGTTATCTTCATAGCATACGTTGGACTTGGCATACCCGACTCATTATTCGGTACTGCGTGGCCTGCCATTTACCAGGAATTTAATTTACCTATTGCAACCCAAAGTGCTGTAACGATTTTAATATCTAGTGGGACTATTTTCTCTAGTTTAATGAGTGGTAGGCTCATTAATCGTTTCGGAACGGGCATTGTTACTGCTATTAGTACAACGATTACTGCACTTGCATTACTAGGCTTTGCCTTTTCTAACCATTTAGCATTCTTGTGTTTGTGTGCCGTTCCTCTAGGCCTTGGAGCAGGAGCAATAGACGTTGCTCAAAACACTTACGTCGCAAACCATTATAATGCAAGAATCATGAATTGGTTACATTGCTTTTATGGCGTTGGAGTGGCACTCAGTCCATTTTTAATGTCTTTAGGCATAAAGACGGGGGACTGGAGAATGGGATATATATTTGCTTGTATAGCCCAGTCTATAATTTCCGTAGTAACCATTTGCGCCATTCCACTTTGGAAAAAAGTACATCCCAATCAAATTGTAAGTGTGGATGAGGCGAAAAAGAGAAACGTATCGCTCGTTAAATTGGCAAAGATCCCGGCCGTCCGTGCTACCTGGCTCATATTTATGTTTTCTTGTGGCATAGAGTCCGTTTGTACTAGTTGGGGAAGCACTTTTTTGGTTGAAAGTAAAGGCGTAGAGCCAAGCATAAGCGCACAAATGGTTGCTTTATATTTCATAGGACTAACACTGGGACGATTTGTTTCGGGTATGGCTTCCAGTAAAGTTTCCCCTTGGAATACGCTTTACGTAAGTTGTGGACTTCAAGTCGTTGCTATCGTTTTATTAATTATCCCGGTAAATAACGTCGTTCTTGCTTGTGTGGGACTCTTTTTAATGGGCTTCTCCATTGGCCCGGTTTATCCCAATATGACTTACTTAACACCCATTCATTTTGGAGAACAACTCTCACAAGCAGTAATAGGCTCTCAAATGGCGTTAACCTATTTAAGCGTTATGTTAATGCCTTTAGCATTCGGTTTACTGGCAGAATGGTTGGGAACAAACGTTTTCCCATATGCTTTGCTTGTACTCTTCACTCTCTTTTTTATTTCCTTAGCATTCTTGAAAAAGGATTTGAAAACCGGTAAAAACAAAATAGGGTAAGGTAAATGTAATTGATTTTACCTATTATAATATGATATAATCGCCATATGACAAAGAACGTAAAACTAAACAAATTTGGAGAGATATACTGGTTCCTAGGATCATTGCTAATAGCATTGGGTGTTACAATATGCAAAAAAGCCGATCTTGGAGTAAGTATGATTAACGCACCTGCTTTTATAATTTATGAAGCAATTGAAGGCAAAGTATCTTTTTTAAGCGTAGGTGTAATAGAATACGCAATACAAGCACTCTGTGCCATTCTTCTTTGTATAGTAGTAGGTAAAATTAAGTTAAGTTACGTTCTTTCCATATTAGTTGGCATATTCTATGGCTACGTTTTAGATTTATGGTTGATTATTTTAGGCCCAAAACCTTTTGAACAAGTGTGGTTAAGATATTTGATGTTGGTGGTAGGAAACGTGATTACTTCATCGGGAGTTGCTTGTTTCTTTAGAACCTATCTTCCCCTTCAGTCTTACGATATATTCGTTAAAGACGTATCACTCAAGTATAACTTGAATATGAATATCTTTAAGTATATTTACGATGTTACTTTGCTTGTAATATCCGTTGTTCTTGCAATCTCTATTTTTGGTGACGTAGCCTCATTTGATTGGAGCGAAATATATAAAACAAGTTACCATACTTTAGGATTAGGTACCCTTGTTTCTGCAGTTGTGAACGCACCGACGATTGCTTTGGTCGGTAAACTTTTAGATAAGGTTTTTGGTACTGATGCTCTTATACCAAAACTAAAACTGTTCTTTGAAAAGAAATAGATATGCAACACCCCATTTATCTTTTAAGGCGTATAATCGGTGGTAGAAAACGTGCCCCTAGGGAGTTGGAAGAGCGCGCACGATTAAAAAATAAGGATTTTTCCTTGTTTTCTTCTTCGTGCTTAGGTGGTGTCGTTTGTTCGGATTTAGGGGTAAGATTTAATAGTCCCACAGTAAACGTTTTTATTAGGTTTGACCATTTCCTAAAGATGATGGAAAACTTACCTTATTATATGAGTTTAACTCCCGTTAAGACAAATAGGGAAGGGCATATTTATCCCGTATTACTGCTTGACGACGTAAAAATCTACTGCGTGCATTATCATAGTACTAAACGTGCAATTGAGAAATGGGTTACTAGGGCAAAACGCGTTAACTATTCGGACATACGTATATTGCTTGCAGGTTTTCCGTGGGCATATCCGGAAATGGTAGAAAGATTTGAAAAACTCCCCTATAAAAAATTAATAATTACCGATTATGAGGAAGCGCCGGATAAACCTTACGTTAAAAAAATATCTTGCAAAAGGGGAAAAACGGCTACCATTTTTAACTTTAAGAATTTTAGGGGCGAACGTTATTATGACGGCAAGGTTGATTTTGTAGAATTTTTCAATAATTAATATAAAACGCATATTGAAAAATGCGCGCGCGTGTGTTAAAATATAAAAAATGACTTCAGGAGGAAGGAGATGTTTTCTAAATTAATAGAAAATAAACTTGAAAGTGCAAAGTATATGGTTGATGAAATCACCCATATATGTAAAGATATGCCCAAACGTGCACCGGGCTCTGAGGGTGAAAAGACTGCTTGTGAATATATGGCCGGTGTTCTAGAAAAAGAATGTGGCTGTGAAAGAGTTACCATAGAAAGTTTTAAAGAAAATCCTAACGCATTCTTTGGCTGGATATACGTTACCATCACTTGCGTATTACTAAGTTATATAACTTACTTTTTCGTACCACTAGCAAGCGTTATACTTACCGTTTTTGGCTTCGTGGTAATGTTCATTCAATTTGGTTTTTATAAAAGACTGGTTGATTTCCTATTCCCGGAAGCAACGGGTACTAACGTAACTGCCATAAAGAAACCTAAGGGTGAAACCAAGGCTCGTATTTTCTTTGACGGTCATCCCGATGCAGTTTGGAATCTTCCCTTCAATAATAAATGGGGTGGATGGGCATACGAAGGTCACATTATTGTTGGCGTAGGTGGTGCGCTTGTAAGTTTGGTATTCTTTATTATAGCAACCATTAAAGTGGGCGCAACGGCACAAGTAGCAACCCCCGAACTTTATGGTTGGCTATATTACGCAGGCTTTGCCCTTCTCATATTTGCACCTTTCATGTTTGGCTTATACTTTATGTGGGACGAAAAAACCATTGTTGACGGCGCAAACGACAACCTTTCCGGTTGCTATATGGGAATAGCCATATTAAAGGCAATGAAGGAGAACGGCATAGAACTTGAACACGTAGAAGTAGGCGCACTACTTTGTGGCTCGGAAGAGGCAGGACTACGTGGAGCAAAGGCTTGGGCTAAAGCACACAAGGAAGAGTTCCAAGACGGCATTCCCACTTGGATTATCGGTTACGACACCATAAGAGAGCAAGAGCATCTTAACGTAAACTATCGCGACCTAAATGGCATGGTCAAGATGGACGAGGAAGTTTGTGACGCCTTCTTAAACGCAGCAAAGGAATTGGATTTACAATGTTCTAGAAACATAGTTCCTCCCTTTGGTGGTGCAACCAACCCCGCAGCCTTCCAACAAGAGGGCTTTAGGGCAGCAAGTATTACGGGTATGAATCACGTAATACAACCCTACTATCATACCATGCGCGACACTTATGATAACATGGATGAGAACGCACTAGCAGACTGCTATGCAATAAGTGTAAAAGTACTAGAAAACTTTGCAAAGAAGTACGAAAACATAGACAAATAATAACCATGCCCCGAAGTTTTGCTTCGGGGCTTTATTTACATGAAAAATTAAAATAAAACCTAACTTGGAGGAATATTGCTTATGGAAAACCTAGACGCAAAATATCAAGCGTTATTTACCCCGTGGAAAATAGGCAACGTTGAAATCAAAAACAGAATAGTTCTATGCCCTATGGGTGGAACATCTCTTTTTGGCTGGATGGAAAAAACAGGCAATCATTTTGATAAAGAAGCCGCAAAGTTTTTCATTGAAAAAGCCAAGAACAACGTTGGTTTAATTATTCCCGGCATCGCACCCATTAAGAGTACGTTTATGGGTCAATGGCTTTACGAGAACAAAAAAATGTTCAAAGAACTCAAAGAGTTCATGAAGGAAATCCACAGTTATGGCGCAAAATTATTTGTTCAAATTACTGCTGGTATGGGTAGATCATGGGCAATACCGACTCCGTTAGTAATGCTTAATAATATGCCGGTAGTACGTGACCTCATTAAGCCAATTATGGATATTACTTACCAATCTGCATCTCCTAGCGAATTACCTTCAAGATGGTCGGATAAGGTAACTTGCCGTGCAATGACCGTTAAGGAAATAGAGGAAATTATAGACGCCTTTGCAAAAACTGCTGTACTACTCAAAGAAGCAGACGTTGATGGTGTGGAAGTTCATGCCGTACACGAAGGATATCTACTAGACCAATTCTCCCTTAAGTACACAAATAAGCGTACCGATGAATATGGTGGTTCTTTTGAGAACAGATATCGTTTTGCAACCGACATAGTTAAAGCAATTAAAGAGGCTTGTGGACAAGACTATCCCGTATCGTTACGTTACTCTGTAGAATCTAAAGTTAAAGATTTCTGCGTAGGCGCTATCCCCGGCGAAGAGTACGAAGAAATCGGCCGTGATATGAGTGAAAGCGAAAAGGCTGCTAAGTATCTACAAGATGCAGGCTATGATATGCTTAACGCAGATAATGGAACTTACGATTCTTGGTATTGGGCTCATCCACCAATGTATATGCCACAAAACTGCAACTTGGAAGACGTTGCTCACATTAAGAAATTCGTTGATATTCCCGTAGTTTGTGCAGGAAGAATGGAACCTGACGTAGGTGCTAAGGCAATAGAAGAAGGTAGAATAGACGCTCTTGGCGTAGCAAGACAATTCCTTGCCGACGCAGAGTGGGTAACTAAACTCATAGAGAATAGACTAGAGGATATCCGTCCTTGCATTTGCTGTCACAATGCTTGCTTCAATATGGCTCATTATAAGGGTGTAGCAAACGCTCAATCTATTCATGATGCAAGCCACATTGCTCGTTGCGCTCTAAATCCTACCGTAATGCAATCCAACAAGTATTCACTAAAGCCCGCCAAGAAGGCTAAGAAAGTTGCAGTTATCGGCGGTGGTATCGGTGGTATGGAAGCAGCGTTGGTATGTGCAAAACGTGGTCACAGCGTAACCTTATATGAAAAGAGTGATAAACTCGGTGGCGTATTTATTGCAGCAGCAGCGCCTTCATTTAAGGAAAAGGATAAAGCACTCATTGCTTGGTATGCCAGAGAAATTAGCAAATACCCCATAGAAGTTAAATTGAATACCGAGGTAACCGACGTTGATGCTCTTGGAGTAGATGAAGTAATAGTAGCAACTGGTGCTAAAGCAAGGAAAATACCGATTAAGGGTATAGAAAACTCCGTTGAAGCAGTAGAATACTTACTAGGTGAAAAAACTGTAGGTGATAAGGTAGTGGTTATAGGCGGTGGATTGACCGGCTGTGAAATAGCATACGACCTATTCCTAAAAGGCAAGAGCCCTGTAATAGTAGAAACTCAACACGATCTTATGGTTTCAGCGAAGATTCCTTTCCCCAATTCAAGTTATCTACGCGACTTCTTTAATACTAAGCAAGTACCGGTATATTTGGAGAGTGCCGTCAAAGAAATTAAAGATGGTAGTGTAGTAGTAGCAGGAAAGGATGGCAAAGTTACCGAAATCGCAACCGATTCTGTAATAGTATCAGTAGGATATATTCCTGCTCCAGTAGTGCCCAAGAAGAGAAACGTACACGTAATAGGTGATGCAAAAGCCGTTGGTAGTCTTCGTACAGTTATTTGGGGCGCATGGGACGTGGCAATGAAAATTTAAGACACAAGGAAGGATATTATGCAATTAAATGAACAACAACAAGCCATACTTAATGGCGAAAAGGGTGAAACCCTAAGAAAGGTTATGCTAACGCTAGTTAAATACGGCGAAGCATTCAACGCAGACAAAATGGTTGCGGTTACTTCCGAATATAACCATTTGGTAACCTCTTTTGGTTTGAAGGCTTTAACGCCCGTATATGAACTCATGGACAAGATTTTGGAAGCAGGAGCAAGTTCCGGTCAAAAGTTCTCTGCTGACCCTAGACCCGTAGATAAAAACGTTCCTGCAAACTTCTTGGAAAAATTCATATTCAATAAGTTTATGTACTCTAAGCAAGACTTTTATGAAGGTCAACTTGAAAAGTTGGGACTACTTAATAAGGATGCTTTTACTTGTACTTGTTATATGAACGAGGTAGGCAATAAACCTAAATTCGGAGATATACTATCTTGGTCAGAGTCTAGTGCAGTTGTATATGCAAACTCCGTGCTGGGCGCAAGATGTAATCGTAACTCAGGTATCATGGATCTCATGGGATCCATAGTAGGATACGTTCCTCACTTTGGACTACTTACCGACGAAGGCAGAAAGGCAACTTGGGTAATTAAGATAGAAACCACCAAAAAGCCTGAAGCACAACTTTTAGGTTCTGCTATTGGTATGAAGGTTATGGAAGACGTTCCGTACGTCGTAGGCCTAGATAAATGGCTAGGAACCGATCTTGACGACAGCGCTTGCACCTATCTAAAAGATTTTGGTGCTGCTACTGCATCTAACGGAGCCGTTGGTCTTTACCACATAGCGAACCTTACCCCGGAAGCAAAACTAATGGGTGAATCTCTGGTAGTAGAGGGCGCAAAGGAATACGTTATAGACGATGCCGAACTCCAAAGAGTAAAAGATGCATATCCTGTTATTTGGAAAAATAAAGATGCGACTCCCAAACTTTGCTTTATGGGATGCCCACATATGTCTTTAGAGCAATTAAAGAGTTGGACTGATAAGGTTGAAGCATCGCTAAAAGAATACGGTAACAGTAAGGTAGTTATTCCTACGGTATTTACTGCAGCACCTGCCGTTTTAAAGGAATTTGAAAAGACCGATTACGCAAAACGCTTAAAGGCAACCGGTGTAATAACCTCTTATATTTGCCCATTGATGTACATGAACAATCCTCTTTGTGGCAAGAAGCCCGTTATTACTTCATCTAATAAACTGCGTACCTATACAACTGCAAGATACTATACTGATGATGAAATTCTTGTTCAAATAACAAAAGGAGGTAAGGCATAATGAAAACTTTTAAAGGACGCGTTATAACTCCTGGTACAATTACTGCACCGGCCCTTGTATCACATGGTGGATTAAATACTTTGGCATCATTCCAAAAGGCACTCCAATTCGGTGATAAAATGGCAACCTGTGGAGATCAAAACAACCCCGATTTATATGGCAAGCAAATGTGTGGTAAAGCACTTTGCCTTCCCCAAACCATAGGTTCAACTACGGGCGGTCTGGTTCTTTATTGTGCTTGTGCAATGAAGAGACAACCTGCCTGTCTACTTTTCTCAAATCCCATAGATTCTTTGGCTTTAGCGGGAGCAGTTCTTGCAGACGTTTGGCTAGACGACGTAAATATGCCTGTTGTAGATAGTCTAGGAGAGGAATTCCTAAACTACGTTAAGGATGATATGCAAATTACCATCAAAGAAGATGGCGAAGTAGTTGTAGAATAGTGGTAATTAAACAATAAAAAGAAAATGGCGTGAATCTCACGCCATTTTTTATTTTACTCTGCTTCAACTAGAATTTTTAAATCGGAAAGGGTTTTAACAATTCTCTTGTAAGAATCTAAGTTTTTAACTGCAATAGTGTGAATGTGAATTCCTTTTGTTAGAGCAGAAAGGGGAGTAGCACCGTTTCCTTCTAATTTTTTTACAAATTCATCAACGTCGTATCTGGAAGAGAGATTTAAATCTGCCGATATTTTATTGTATACGGGATGATCTACGACAATATCAAGGGCAGTTGCACCATTATCAACTATTACGTAAAGTTCCTTTTGCACTTCTTCTCTAGTATGTTTAACAACAATTCTTTTTAGTAAAGAATCATTTTTGGACTTTGGTAAAACGTATCCGTAATGTTCTGCCTTAATTACGTTGCCTTGAGCGCGCAAAAGTGCAATATCTGCAACTATAATTTGTCTTGTAACAGAGTATGCTTTTGCAAATTTGGAAGCACTTATAGGCGCCGGTGCATTTTTTAATTCATTAAGTATCGCTTGTCTTCTTTCTTCGCCGTTCATTTTTACCTCACGGAAACATAGTACCATAATTTTTA
>JAZSKG010000098.1:0-2531 GCA_045534735.1 Candidatus Stercoripulliclostridium sp. | reverse complement strand
CGTGGAGCCCCTTTTGCGCAAGGCAAACGAAATTGGAAATAACGTTCAAAGCCTTGCAGGAATTATAGAAACAAGCGAAAAATTAGAATTTTTCACCTCTAGAAAAGATGCTTTAGAGCGTGTAATGGTGGGCGGTAGTCTTATACTCATTGACGGTGTAGAAGGATATGCCGTTTGCTCGGCGCAAGGATTTATGTCCCGCCCCATAATGGAGCCACCCGTATCCAGTGTTATAAAGGGCCCACGCGAAGGATTTACGGAAAGTTTTAAAACTAATATTACTCTTATTAGACGTCGTTTCCCAAACGGCAATCTTGTTTTTAAATCCTTTACCATCGGCAAATATTCCAAAACCCACGTTGAACTATGCTACGTAAAAGGCATAGCAAAAGGCTCCGTTGTACGCGAGATAGAAAGAAAATTAAGAAAAATCAACATTGATGGTATTGTTGATTCCTCTTACATTTCCAAACTTTTAGAGGAGAGAAAATATTCTTTATTTAAACAGACCGGCTCCACGGAAAAGCCGGATATCCTTGCCCAGAAGTTACTTGACGGGCGCGTTGCCATAATTGTAGACGGATCGCCAACGGTACTCACCCTACCATTCATAATTATAGAGGATTTTTTTGATAGTGAAGACTATTATAGACGCCCTATTAGAACTTCCATTATTCGTATAATGCGACTACTGGGAGTGTTTTTTGCTATCTTTCTACCCGGAATGTTCGTAGCATTTCAATCTCATCAATATCAATTACTGCCCCTTAAACTACTTGTTACCATAATAAATAGCACTACCGGAATCCCCTTTAGTCCGGTAACGGAAATGCTTATTGCCCTTGTGCTTTTTGAGGTTTTGGGAGAGGCAAGTGTTAGAATGCCACGATTCCTTGGCATGGCAATGAGTGTTGTTGGTGGTATTATACTTGGAGAAACGGCAGTAAACGCAGGTGTCCTTTCCAGTTTAACAGTACTTATAACAGCCCTTTCAAGCATTGGACTTTACGCCATTCCCGACGAGGTTGGTACATTTAGCATTATAAAACTAATCTTCGTCTTTGTCGGTGCAAGTCTAGGCACCTACGGCGTGCTAATTGGAAGTGTTGTAATTCTTGTTTACGTAACGAGTTTGGAAAGTTATGGCGTGCCTTACTTTTCACCCTTTGCTCCACTTGTGCCCAAAGACTTAAAAGATAGCGTTATACAACTTTCGCTAGTTGACCGTCCCGAGCGCACTTCATCACTGGGACTTAAAAATAAAACGAGGCTAAGATATGGGAAATAGTTATATTACAAAAAGGCAATTTGGTTTGCTTGTCTTTTTCATACCATTCGTATTCAAGTTTTCTGTGCTTCCAAGCGTTATATCTCTAGAGGCAGGAAGGGACATTTGGATCACCATGTTCATTATGATGCTAACCGAACTAACTCAACTTTTGTTTGTAGTAAAAATAGATAAAATGGGAGGTTTATATGCAATAAAAGAAAAATATGGTGACGTCGTATATTTCCTACTTACGGTACCCTTACTTGCGGTTATAGTTCTCAAAGCCTCGGTTTATACTGCAGAAACCACCTCTTATGCCAACAGTTATTTGTTCTATAATATTACCACTCGTGGAGTTGGAGTTGTAGTAATCATAACCTCTGCATACATTGGTTTAAAAGGGGCAAAAGGAATGGGAAGACTCATAGAAATAGTTACTTGGCTGGTACCTGTTGCCATTCTTATTGGACTACTTTTTGGCAAACTAAAACTTAAGCCCACCTACGCTCTACCCATACTCGGAGAAGGGTTTGTTCCCGTTGCTCGCTCCTATGAAAAAGTTCTTTTTTGGGTGCTGGATTTTTCGCCACTTCTCTTCTTTAAAATCAGGGAGGACGTTGTCCTTCAAAAAAGAAAGCGTTCTAGATTTCCTTGGGTTCCCACCCTTTCAATCGCCTCTGCCCTTTTTATGACAATTCTATACCTCCTCTACGTAATGAATTATGGTCAAGCAGGTCACTTGGTTGATACTGCCTTCTCTTCGCTCGGTGCCTTTAACGTAGTGAACACGGAAATTGGTTCCATAGACTGGCCTGCAATAACATTATGGCTAACTATCGCCATTATTTCCCTTTCCCTTAAACTCTTTAGTGCCGGGAAAATAATAAGTGGTTTCAAGATAAAATTCCCTATAGCTGTTGGCTTGGTTGCAATTATAGTTGTTGTCCTTGGACAATATCTTTTTTACAACCTTGACCGAGCCTTTACTTTTGCTACTTCCGTCATTAAATATTTTGCCTTGGGCATAGAGTTAGGGGTTCCCTTTGTTGCATATATACTACTTGACTTAAAAGAAAGAAAACTTACAAGGAGGACTCAAAGTGAAGCGACAATATAAATGGATAGCCTTTCTCGTTTGTTTTTTGCTGATGTTTGCTCTAGGCGTGGAAATCACCCCTCTTTCCGAGCGCGCCATAGTGGTCGGTCTTGGCATAGGCTACGAAGACGGGGTTTTTTTGGTTAGCGCACAAATTCTCCTGCC
>JAZSKG010000298.1:0-5319 GCA_045534735.1 Candidatus Stercoripulliclostridium sp. | reverse complement strand
AAGAGTAAAGCGCTTGTAATACTTTTCAGTTAGTAAATATACTTGAACGCAAAGAGTTCACTTTCGCTAGGTTGCTAACGCAACTTGCGCACCCCGTTTGCTTTGCAAAAGGGGTAAGCGCTCCCCTTGTCTCCACCGCACACAAAAGAAAAAGACGAACTTTGTGTTCGTCTTTTCGTGTGTGGTGGAGACAAGGGGAGTCGAACCCCTGACCTCTTGAATGCCATTCAAGCGCTCTACCAACTGAGCTATGCCCCCAGGACGTGTCTTATTTTAATATATCATAAAATAAAAGTCAATTATTTCATTAAAGTCTTGATATTTTTATTAACGCTTTTCACAAAACATTCATTGTATATTGTCGTTTATTATGATATTATTAAAATATGAAAAGAATTCTCTCTTTAATTATTATCGTTATGGTAAAATGTATATATTATTCTTATGGAGGAGATATATCTTATGTCTACTAAAGTAATATCACAAGGTAATGCGATTAAGAAGAAACTCAGAAAATGGGAAATTGCTCTTATCGTTATCGCTTTGATCATCTTTATTCTGGGTGCGTTAGTCGTGCCTACTATTGCTTGCAATAAAGATTGCACGGAACATTTGGATGAAAACGGAGATAATATTTGCGATAATTGTGGCGAAACCATCAAGGTAGAAGGGGATGATTCCGAGGTGGATACTCCGAGTGATGATACGGTAAGCGACCCGGAACCCGAACCGGTAGTGCCCGTTATGCCGGTAGCAAATTATACGCGCGAGGTGGTCGGTGAGGTTACCTATATCTATTATGGCTCACTTCCTCAAGGCGCAGTAAGTAAAGAGGTAAATAACGCACTTTCAAATCTTGTTTCTACAAATCAAATAGTTCCCAATGAAAAGGGTAACTACGTATATTCGGACGTAGAATACGCGTGTATAGTAGGTAACGAGCAAAACGAAGGAAGAAAACTTTCCAATGGTTTAACCATAGAAAAAGAGGGGCTTTACTTCTTTAATATAGAAAAAATCAAATGGAGAGTGCTGGAAGAAAAGGATGGTAAAGCCGTACTCTTTTCTGAAATAGTTATGGACGAGTATTATTTTAACCCACAAGATTCCTATAATTCTCTTGGCTATTTAGTGGGTACTCAAAAAAGAGCAAACGACTATGCTGAAAGTGCACTAAGAACTTACGTGAACGATACTCTGTATAATAGCATTTTTACCGAGCAAGAAAGGGCATCTATATATGATACCCAAGTACTAAATCGCCCGGGCGAAAGTGCATTCATGGCAACACAAGGGCTTGCAACGTACTCAACCGATAAGATGTACATTCCATCATACTGGGAAATAAATGAAAAGTACAATCTAAAAGTTGAGGTGGAGAAAACTTGGAGAATGGTAACTGTGGAGGCAAAGGACTATCAACTTGCAAGTGGAATTAAGGTAAATGAGGTTAACGGACACTACTATTCTGCATGGTGGCTTCGCACTAGTGGATCTAAGATGAACAATGGTAATATCGTGGACGCTAACGGAACGTTAGGAACCGATTCAAGTTGCTCCATAAATCTTAGTGACCTTAGTGGTATTCGTCCTTGTATAACAATTAAAACAGCATAATGGAATATTAAAAGCAAAAAAATAAGCACCCAAACGGGTGCTTTTATTATTTGTTTGCTATTCTCTAAAAAGTGAAAGCAGTACCTTAGTTATGTTGTTGCGCATTATATTATAATCAATATAATCGTGAAGATCGTAAACGCATTCGTGGGCGTAAGACTGTATCATTTCCATGGCAAGATGTACGCGTTCGTACAAGTCCGAGGGCGCGTACCCAACGGCCCTAAGGGTATCAACTATGCTTACGGTCATGTCCTTTTCTAGTTCCAAAAACTTGTTGCCGACAGCCTCATCGGAAGAAGTAAGAGAGTGTAAAGCCTCGTGTATACTTGCGTTGTTACGGTGCGTTTCTATGGTTTCATCAATAATGCGAGTAAGCAGTTTTTCAAAATCAAGAGGGGCGCTTAGGTTGTCAAAAATCTCCATTATGGGAGTAAATGCTTTGTCTACGTAAATGGACAATACCTCAAGTAGAATATCCCTTTTGTCACGGAAATATCCGTAAACAATACCTGTGGAAACTCCTGCATGCTTGGCAATTTGTGCCGTATTGGTATTAAAATAACCGTCGCGCGCAAAAAGTTCATATCCCGCTTCTATGATACGATTTTTTTTATCAATACTTCTTTTTTGTTGGGGAGTTCTTATTATGTCTGCCAAAATAAATCCTCTTTCTAATTTGATATTATTATTATAAGTGAAAGGTGTAAATTTTGCAACCCAAAATATAAAACTGAAATTCTTTTCATATTTTTTTCTTGTAACACTTGACAAAGGGAGGGCATATTATTATAATAATACCGAAAACTGAAATAAATTTCACATTTCGCAAGGAGAGAATATGAAAGAAAAGAGATTAAGCGAATACAAGATTGGCGAATATGGTAAAGTCAAAATTGTAGAAGGTGAAGGAAAGGTTCGCCGTCGTCTTTTTGATATGGGAGTAACGCCTAGTGCAGACATTATAATGCGTAAGCGTGCGCCTTTAGGAGATCCAATAGAAATAACAATACGTGGCTATGAACTGACTCTTCGTAAAAGCGAAGCCGAATGTGTTGTAATGGAGGGAAGAAAATGATTAGATTTGCTCTTGCTGGTAATCCCAATAGTGGTAAGACCACTTTATTTAACGCATTAACCGGCTCAACTGCTCACGTTGGTAACTGGCCCGGCGTTACCGTAGATAAAAAAGAGGGCACCTATAAAAAGTGTGCAGAACCCATCTCTATAGTTGACCTTCCCGGTATATACTCACTTTCTCCCTATACTCCCGAGGAAGTTATATCCCGTAACTTTATTCTTGACGAAAAGCCTGACTGCGTAATAAACATAGTTGATGCAACGAACCTTGAGCGCAACTTGTACCTAACTACTCAAATTATGGAAATTGACGTGCCTGTAATTATAGCACTCAATATGATGGACGAGTTAACCAAGCGTGGTGACAAAATTGATGCCAAATTACTAGAAGAAAAAATAGGACTTCCCGTTGTAGAAATCTCTGCTCTTCGCGGTAAGGGCATAAATGAACTTATGGAGCGTGCTTATGAAACCTCCAAAGTAGCACGTAAAGGTAGAACCGTATTAGAAAAGACTGCTCTTATCCACCTTATAAACGACTGCAGAATAGCCCTTTCCGGACAAAACGTAGATAACGCACTTTTCCACGCAGTAAAACTTGTAGAAATGGATGAACTGGAAGTTAAGTCACATCCCAGTTCTGCAAAAATGGTAGAAGAATTCAAAGTGGGCTTTGACGACGAACTCTTTGGTGACGACTTTGAAGCGCTTATCGCTGACAGTAGATATAAGTACATAGTAGGACATTATTCCCCTGCATTAACCAAAAAGCCCAGAGCCGTTAGCGAACTAACTAAATCTGAGAAGATAGATAGAATATTTACCCATAAATATTTTGGTATACCACTCTTCTTCTTGATTATATTTGTAGTATTCCACTTAACGTTTAGTGAAAACTTCTTATGGTTAGGCGCCGCAGGTGGTCCCCTAGAAAATTGGGTAAGCCTAGAAGGCACTGCATTTGAGGGAGTATTTGGAGACGGTGGCATAAACTCCATAGGAGTCGTACTATTTAACTTAGTAGACCTAGGCACCTCATCACTAAGTGGCGTTATTGGAGAGGGGCTTGCAAACGCAGGTTCTCCCGAATGGTTAACCGGTTTAATATGCGATGGTGTTCTTGGTGGTGTTTTCGCCGTACTAAGTTTCTTACCTCAAATTCTCGTTCTATTCCTCTTCTTCTCAATCTTAGAAGATAGTGGTTATATGGCTCGTGTAGCATTTATGCTAGACAAAATCTTCCGCAAGTTTGGTCTTTCTGGTAGAGCCTTTATGCCTATGATTATGGGATTTGGATGCTCCGTTCCCGCTATGATAAACACTCGCACCCTAGCAAACGAAAACGAAAGAGTAGCAACTATTAGAGTTATTCCATTCTTTAGTTGTGGCGCTAAACTTCCCATACTTACCGCAGTTGCCGGTGGTATAATGCAAGTGTTCGGAGTGGGTAACGCTGACCTCATTACTTATGGCATGTACGTAATTGGTATTGTTGTTGCAATCCTTTCCGTATTGCTCATGCGTTCCACTACCATGAAAGGCGAAGTTCCTCCCTTCATTATGGAACTTCCTGACTACCATAGTCCTCAATTTAGGAACCTAATGTTGCACCTTTGGGATAAAGCAAAACACTTTATTCAAAAAGCATTCACTATTATTTTGGTTTCTACCGTTATAGTTTGGTTCATAAGTCACTTTAGTTGGAATTGGGAATTCCTAACCGACGAAAGAATAGACGAAAGTATTCTTGCAGGTATCGGTGGACTAATCCAACCCATATTTACCCCCTTGGGATTTGGTAGTCAACTTGGAAGTCTAGGTTGGGTATTTGCAGTAGGCGCTATTACCGGTCTTATTGCTAAAGAAAACGTTATTGCTACCTTTGGTACTCTTGCCGCTTGCTTGGTTGCAGGTTTTGAAGGTACGGAAGAGGGCATCATGGAAGTTGCCGTTATGATACAAGCAACCGGCGCAACCATCCCTGCAATGATTAGTTTTATAGTGTTCAATATGACGACCATACCTTGCTTTGCAGCAGTTGCAGCGGCAAAAGGCGAACTACCTACCAAGAAAAAGTTTACTGCCACTTTAATCTTCTGGATTTTAACAAGTTATATAGTATCCAGCATGATTTATCTAGTAGGTTCTTGGTGGTGGACGGTATTTATCTTCGTAGCAGTATGGGCACTAGTAATCACCGGTATAGTTCTTTACAACAAAGGAAAGTTGGACTTGTCCATAGTAAAGAATTTGTTTAAAAAGGTATTTAAGAAAAAGAAATCTACCAGCATCGGCTGTGGCTGTGGATGCGCAGGATGTAGCATTAAAGATCAATGTCCCTCAAATAAAAAATAATCAACCTTTGATGGATTGATAGAAGTGTATTTAGCAAAAGAGAAAGGAATCGCAAGGTTCCTTTTTCTTTAAATATATCAAGATATATTTTAATGAAGATTTGTTTTTTGTTTGACTTTAATCTTCTCCCTATGATATATTTTAAACGTGACCTGCGACTGACGGAACTTTATGGATTACCATAGTGGAGCAGATCATATGTAAGCCGACCGTCTGGGCGCACATATCTAATAGATTTGTGCGCAAGTCGGAGGCCAAGCGGTCTTA
>JAZSKG010000223.1:0-1531 GCA_045534735.1 Candidatus Stercoripulliclostridium sp. | reverse complement strand
CAGTGAGATTAGTGCTTCTTACGATATTTTTTGTGCACTAGATGATGAAAACAAGGTTTTGTACGTTACTACAAATATAACTTTAGAAAATGAAGGCGAGGTAGCCGTTTGTGCGCTACCTCTTTATTTGTATGCTAATGCTTATGGTAAGGGCGATAACGTAGAAGTAGGCAACGTAAAAGTTGATAATCATGAAGTAGATTTTAGCATTGATGGAATAAATATGTTAGTTAACCTAGAAACGCCTCTTGAAGGTGGTGAAAGCACTACTTTGATTACGTCTTGCAGGGTATCTGTTTTAGAAGGAGAAGGCAGGTTGGGATATGGAGAGGGTTACTATAATCTACATGCATTTTTCCCAAGGCTTGCATATTATGACGGCGAAAAGTTTGAAATAGTTCCATATTATAAAACGGGTGATCCATTCTTGTTCAGTATGGATGATTTTAATATTAGAATGGAATATCCTTTAGGTTATACGCTAGGACATTCAGGTAGACTTATTTCCGAAGAGATAGGTGAACTAACAAAAATGAGCCAAATAAGTATTTCAGATGCGCGTGACGTAGCCTTTTCGTTGGCAAAAGATTTTGCATGCCATGAGGATGAAGTTTCCGGTATTAAAATAAAGGAATATACGAGAGGGGAGGACAATCACGTTGAATTTATTGGCAAATGTTTAACCTATTTTCAAGAGGAAGTTGGTGACTATCCTTACGATACGTTTACGATTGCAATACTACCTTTTGAGGAAGGGGGAATGGAATATTCCAGTTACGTACTGGTGAGCGAACAATTTAAAGATAAAGAATATGCAATTGCGCATGAGATAATACATCAATGGTTTGGCTTATCAATTGGTTCTAACGGATATACTGAGAGTTGGGTAGATGAAAGTTTAACTAATTTTTTAACCTATTATTATATGGATATATATAAAGGTGGAATTTATGAAGATAGCATCAAAAGAGAAAAGGAAGTAATGAACAAATTTATAGAAAGTATGAAAAAGGAATATGGGGATAGTTATAAGCCCGAGTTAAGGCAGTCACTAAACGAATTTAGAGGAAGAGTAGAATATGCATGCGTCGTTTATGGCTACGGTGTCATAACGTATGATGGTATTATGAAGAGCGTAGGAGAAAAGAAATTTAAGAAAGCACTGGAAAAATATTATAAAGAATATACCGGAAAAGTTGTTAGTGAGGAAAAACTTATAGAAAGTTTTTCTAGCACGCTAGGAAAAGGGGTCGGTAAATTGTTTAAATCATATCTAGAATGTAAGGTTGTATTTTAATAAGGGGTATAAAATTGCTAATATGGTACAAAATAATATTATCAAAAAAAGGAGATTTGTATCATGAACGAACAATATCAAAATCCAACCAATTGTGGAAGCCCTAACAAATACGAAAGCAGTATGAACGTGCAAAACGTAGGAAACTCATATTCTAATAACAACGTGCAAAACAATGCTCAAAGCGACGTGGGCTTTAACGCTAGTTATGGAGTAAAGAACGCAGAAGGTACT
>JAZSKG010000269.1:0-2396 GCA_045534735.1 Candidatus Stercoripulliclostridium sp. | reverse complement strand
GGTGTTGCGTTAATAAATATAACCTTACAAGTTAAATCTTCGGACGAATTAGATTACATTATTAAAAAGATAGAAGGACTACCGGAAACTATTTCTATCAAGAGAGCATAAAAAAAGGAGTTTAAAACTCCTTTTCTTTTTGTTATTTATGTTTCTTAAATTTTAACTTTTGTCCTAACTCTTCAAAGAAAGCATACGTTTGATCGCCGTATTTTTCTGATAATTTATCAATTAGGAATCTAAATGCTAGGGTAATTACAACGCTTATTGCAGTGCATCCTATGATTAGCAACCAATTATAGAGAGGTAAATCCCATTTTATATTTAAGAAAGTATCACCGAATAGGGGTACTGCATAATAGAAGTCAGCCCACATAGCAAGAGTTGCAACACCGATCATTCCAACCGTTAAGCCCAGTCTAAACCAATTTGGAGGCATAGAAATTATAACTAGACAAGCAAAGCCTGCTGCAGCAAGGCCAACGGCTGCCGTTGATGCATTTTCGTAGGTTGCAAAAGTGGTTAAATCGCCACCAAAGCATCCAAGCATTCCAAATATAAATAAAACACCCGAAATTAAGCCGATTGCAGAGGGAATAGAGGCCTTCATAATGTTGGATAGGAATTTATCCGTAGCGCGTGCTTTGTTTGGTTGTAGGGCGAAACAGAAGGTGGGAACGCCGATTACAAAGAACTCTATAAGGAGCATTCTCTTAGTATCAAATGGGTAAGAGTTAACTTCCGTAACAAAGGTAAGAATGGTAAACATTAGTACCATAAACATTACGAATAAGTTTTTCATAATGTAAAGGGAACTAACCTTTTGAATGTTTGAAATAACTTGTCGTCCTTCTTGAACAATTGATGGAATGGTTTTAAAGTTATTATCCATAAGGATAATACGAGAAATATTTCTTGCTACTTCGTTAGCAGAGGCAAAAGAAATGGAGCAATCGGCTTCCTTAAGTGCTTGCACGTCGTTTACACCATCTCCAACCATGCCGACAACGCGACCTTTTGCTTGTAAAATATTTACTATTTTTTGTTTTTGTTCGGGAGTTACTCTTCCAAAAATAGTAGTTGTTTCAACTTTTTCTTCTAAGTCTTTATCGTTTAAACCTTTACAATTAATATAATTGTTTGCGTTATGTACGCCTGCCTTAGTAGCAATTTGTGAAACAGTAATAGGGTTATCGCCGGAAATTATCTTTATATCAACGTCGTTTTCTCTAAACCAATCTAAGGTTTCCTTGACGTCGCCACGTAAACGGTCTTCAAGAGAAATGGCACCCAGACAACGACCTTTTTCGGGAGTAAAATCATCAATATCACCACGGAATTCAACAAGAGCAAGCGTTCTTCTTCCTTCTAGTGCATTTCGCTCTACGAATTCTTCTACATAGGGCGTATTACGAGTTATAAAATCGGGAGCGCCCATTAGATAATTAATTCCATTACTTAATGTAATTGCGCTATATTTACGTTGAGAAGAGAATGGGGTACAAGAAACGTGCTCTATGGTTTTAGCATAAAGATAGTGCTCTCTTATAGCATTTGCCGTGCTATTTTGATCCTTAGTAGCATTTACTATGGTTGCGAACAATTCATCTAGTTTGATTTTATCGTTAGTAAATGATTTTTCTTCTACAATTTCCAACTTTCCATCAGTAATCGTACCGGTTTTATCTAAGAGCAGGGTATCTACCATAGCAATCATTTCTATTGAATAAAGATCTTGTGGTAGAGTATCACGTTTAGCAAACTTTATAGTAGATGCTGCAAGTGAGGTAGAAGTTAGTAGGAACATGCCGATTGGCAACATACCTAGTATTGCAGCAGAGATTGTAATCACAATACTTTGGAATTTTGAAATATTTTCAAGATCGGCACCCGATTCAATAAGGAAGGTAGATTCAGCACCGGTTACAAGTATGGATACAAGTAAAAGTCCTGCTAAAAATACTAGTGCAACGGATATACCTTTTATAACCTTATCAAGAATAGAGAATATGTTAGAACGGGGTTTATTAACTCTACGTGCAACTCTGGCAACGTTTTCTATGTAACAATCGGTACCAACTTTATCGGCGCGCATAATTGCTTCACCTGAAACTATTACGGATGCAGCAAGTACGTATTCGCCCGGACCTTTCTTAACGGGAACGGATTCGCCGGTCAATATAGATTCGTCAACTTCAATATAACCACTCTTAATAACGGAGTCAACAGGCATTTGTAGACCGGCTCTAGAAATAAATATATCGTCTAATACGATTTCTTTTGTGCTAATCTCACTATGTATACCATCACGAATAACCTCACAAGTGTTATCTATTACCATAGAGAGTTTTTCAACTTTATGCTTTGCTTTAATTTCTTGCCAAATTCCTATTGCA
>JAZSKG010000050.1:0-4144 GCA_045534735.1 Candidatus Stercoripulliclostridium sp. | reverse complement strand
ATAAGTGGTGGTCCCATGATGGGTATCTCCCTTCATAGTTTTATGCCCGTCGTTACCAAAGGCAGTAGCGCGCTCCTTCTTCTGAAAGAAGAAGAAATCCGTGACGTTGACCCCACGCCTTGCATAAATTGTGCCCGTTGCGCTAACGTTTGTCCTATGGGGCTTCTTCCTATGATGACCGATGCGCTCGTACTAAAGAATAAGATTAAAGAAATTAAGCCCTATAACCCACTCGCTTGCATAGAGTGTGGTTGTTGCGCTTACGTTTGCCCGGCAAAACGCCCACTTGTGCAATCACAAAGGCTTGCTAAGAAACTCATAAGAGAAAGGAAATTATAGAGATGTCGGAAAATAAAAGATTTATAGTTTCATCTTCTCCCCACGTCGGTAGCAGTTTGTTTACAAGAAGGATTATGATACACGTTTGTATCGCTCTTACCTTCTGTCTTATTGCCGGCGTAGTTCTTTATGGCTTTTATTCACTTTTCCTAGTGCTTCTTGCCGTGCTTTCTGCAGTAGGCGCAGAAGCCCTTTATTGCGTTATAACCAAAAAGCCTCTTACCATTTGGGACGCTAGTGCCATAGTAACCGGTATGATAGTGGGACTAAATCTTCCACCTACGGCACCATTTTACGTACCGATAGTGGGCTCAGTTTTCGCCATAATGATAGTTAAGATGCTATTTGGCGGACTGGGCAAGAACTTTGCAAATCCCGCCGCCACAGCGCGTGTATTCCTACTTCTTGCCTGGACAAGCAAGATGACTGCCTTTGTAAATCCTTTGGATTATGCGGGTGGTAAAGTTACGGCAGGGGACTTCTTTAGTTTCCGTTTCATAATAGACTTTGTAGACAAAGCAAACTACGTCACGGGTGCTACGCCTCTTGCCGGCATAAAGGCAGATGCTCTTAGTGGCGCAGTATCAACGGAAGCAAACCTACTGGATCTACTTCTAGGCAACGTAGGAGGCTCTATAGGCGAGGTTTGTGCCATAGCCATAATAGTTGCAGGCATCTACCTAATTGCCCTTAAAATAATTGATTGGAAGATTCCACTGGTATATCTTACCTCTTGCGCGCTTTTTACCCTCATATTCTACAAGAACGGCTGGAATTATATTCTCCCCAACCTTTTGTCGGGTGGTATACTCTTTGGCGCCGTATTTATGCTTACCGACTACGCATCCTCTCCCAATACCCGTTGGGGTACCATAATATTTGCAACGGGTGCAGGTCTTATAACCATGCTTATTAGAAGATATGGTGGCATGAACGAGGGCGTAAGTTTTGCTATTCTTCTTATGAACCTATTAGTTCCACTTATAGACAAGGCTTGCCGTCCCAAGGCATTCGGATACAAAAAGCCTCCAAAAAAGAAAAAGGGGGTTGATGCCGAATGAGTAAGATTTCCATCAATAAAGATAGTGTAAAACTAGTTATAATTCTTGCTTGCATCGCCTTAGTAAGTTCCCTTCTTCTTGCAGTAATAAACCTATTTACCCAAGTTGACGAGGAGGCCAAACTAAGAGAAGCCATAGGCAAGGCCTATTCTTCACCCCTCACCGAGGAAGAGATAGACTTTAGTGGTTACGACAACATAGAAAAGGCAGAGATACTGGAAATGTTTAAAGCAGAGGATGGTGCTATTATCATTCTTTCCAAGTCTACCAACTGCTATAATGCTACGAATGGTATATCTCTACTGGTCATAATAAAAGACAACGATATAGTAAAGGTCGCTCCATATTCCCACGGAGAAACCCCCGGTCTTGGCACGAACGCGCTAACCGAGGCATATCTCGGAAGATACGAGGCATTAGAGGTAAGCGACTTTAATATAGGGGAATTTGCCGATGCTACGCCTTGGGATTACACTAAGGTTGAAAACTATACCGGGGCAACAAAGTCTTCTAATGGTGTAAGAGATGCCGTTACCAATGCCGTTAGGGCATACGTTTTAGTTGAGTGGAGGTAGTAAATGAGACAAAAAGTTAAAGATACTCTTGAACCACTAACTCACGGTATAATAAAGGACAATGCAACCTTCCGTTTGGTGCTGGGCACCTGTCCCACTCTAGCCGTAACTACGTCAGGTTTAAACGGCTTATATATGGGACTTGCAACCACCTTCGTACTGGTTTGCTCCAACGCAATAATTTCACTACTTAGGAACATTATTCCAAGAAAGGTAAGAATACCTTGCTATATTCTGGTTATAGCAACCTTCTCCACCATAGTAGAAATGGTAATGAGAAAATTCTTGCCGGAGGTATACGACGTTATGGGGCTCTTCCTGTCCCTAATAGTTGTTAACTGTATACTTCTTGCGCGCGCAGAGAGTTTCTCTTCTCTAAACCCCATCTTGCCCTCCGTAATGGATGGTTTGGGTATAGGCCTAGGATTTACCATGAGCCTAACACTTATGGGCTTAGTAAGGGAATTTTTTGGCGCAGGAACCTTCTTTGGACTAATCGTTCCATTTATGCAAGATATAAAGATGACTATCTTCATTCTTCCCGCAGGTGGATTTATGGTCTTTGGTCTACTTATGGTACTCTATAACCTTGTTATAGGCGAAATAGAAAAGAAGATACACGATTTTAAGCATCGTAAGTACATTCAAGAAACCAATCCTCTCCTTAAGGCTCAAGAAGATGAGGAAGAGGCTAAGCGCATGGGCGCAGTAGGGGGTGACAAATAATGCCGTACGTAATTCTACTAGTAATAAATGCAATATTTGTCAATAACTTCGTGCTATCCCGTTTCTTGGGTATTTGTCCCTTCCTTGGGGTAAGCCGTAAAACCGATACGGCACTAGGTATGGGCATGGCGGTTATATTCGTAATGGGCGTTGCTTCCGTTATCACTTATGCGTTAAATCTTGCACTGGTGGCGGCGGGCATAGAGTATTTACGCACCATAGTATTCATACTTGTTATAGCATGCCTCATTCAACTTGTGGAAATATTCGTTAAGAAGTTTAGCCCCTCGTTGTACTCTGCTCTTGGCGTATATCTACCCCTTATTACCACAAACTGCGCCGTACTGGGCGTGGCAATAATGAACGTAACCGAACTTGCTACCACTAATATCCTTTATGCATTCATAAACGGTATTGCTAGTGGCGTAGGTTTCACTATTGCAATATTAATACTTGCCGGCATTCGTGAAAAAATGGAACTTGCCGATATCCCCGAGCGCTTTAAAGGCTTCCCCATAACTCTGGTGGCGTCATCTTTAATAGCAATGGGTTTTGCCGCGTTTAGTGGACTAACTTTCTAGGAGGTAGATAATATGGTACTTGAAATCTTACTTCCCATCTTAATACTCACAGGAATAGCCATCGTATTCGGTGTGCTAATTGCAGTATGTTCCATTAAGTTTGAGGTTAAGACCGACGAAAGAATAGAAGAAATAGAAATGCTCCTTTCCGGCGCTAACTGTGGTGCTTGTGGATATGCAGGTTGTGCCGATTTTGCAAGGGCACTTGTGGAAGGAACGGCCGATATTAGTAACTGTAACGCAACCTCTAAGGATAACAAAAAGAAGATTTTGGGCTTCCTAGATGGTGGAGAAGTGGGTGAAGAAACCATAGTCGTATGTGCTTGTGTAGGTGGTAATGCTTGTAGGGATAAGTACGACTACCAAGGCTACGGCGACTGCGCCTCCCAAGAACTTCTCTCGGGTGGTAGAAAGGCTTGTTATATGGGTTGCATAGGAATGTCGCGTTGCGTTAACCTTTGCCCCAGTCACGCTATTTCCATAGTAAAGGGTGTTGCTATAATTAACCAAGACAAATGTACCCAATGTGGTGTTTGCATTCTCCAATGCCCCAAAAAGATTATGAAACGTATACCTGCAACTGCCAAGTACTACGTAGCCTGTTCTTCCCAAGAAAAGGGTAAAGACGTTCGTGCCGTATGCAAACGTGGATGCTTGGGCTGTGGCTTATGTGCCAAGAATTGCCCCAATTCTGCCATCACCATGCGTAACAATCTTCCCGTCGTAGACTACACCAAATGTGATAACTGTGGACTATGTGCCTCTAAATGTCCTGCAAAGTGTATTTTAGAGTGTAAACCTAAAAAAGAGATAGCCGAAGGCGAATTCGTAAGCAAGTAAAACGCGTTATTTTAGCGCTATA
>JAZSKG010000084.1:0-16091 GCA_045534735.1 Candidatus Stercoripulliclostridium sp. | reverse complement strand
ACTTGGTAACGATACTAAGGGTAGAATTTGTATTGATTACTATACTAAAGACGACCTACAAAGAATTTACGAACTAATATCTAATCTAAAATAAAGGTGTATTATGAAAGTTAGAACAAGATTTGCGCCGAGTCCTACTGGGTTCATGCACATTGGAAATCTTAGGACGGCACTTTACTCTTACCTTTTCGCTCGCCATAACGGGGGCGAATTTATTTTGCGTATAGAAGATACCGACAGAGAACGTTTTGTAGAAGGTGCTGTTGAACTTGTATATCGTACTTTAGAAACCGTTGGCTTTAAAGTTGACGAAAGTCCCATTCATGGTGGCGACGTTGGTCCATACGTTCAAAGCGAAAGAAAGGAGATCTACAAAGAGTATGCTCACAAACTAGTAGAACTTGGAGGAGCATACTACTGCTTTTGCGATAAAGAGCGTTTAGAATCCTTAACCGACGAAGACGGTAACCGTAAATATGACAAACATTGCTTAAACTTAACCAAAGAAGAAGTTGAAGAAAAGTTAAAAGCAGGTGTTCCTTACGTTATTAGACAAAACGTTCCAAAGAGTGGAATGACCTCTTATCAAGACTTGGTTTACGGACAAATAGACATAGATTGCGCAGATTTAGAGGACCAAGTACTTTTAAAATCAGACGGCATGCCCACCTATAACTTTGCAAACGTTATAGACGACCATCTAATGGGAATTACCCACGTAACTCGTGGTAACGAATATCTTTCCAGCACTCCTAAGTATAACCTCATATACAAGAGTTTTGGTTGGGAACCACCTAAGTACGTTCACCTTCCCCCAATTATGAAGGATGCTCAAAGGAAACTTTCTAAGCGTTACGGCGATGCTAACTTTGAAGACTTTATAGGTAAAGGCTATCTACCCGAAGCCATCGTTAACTATATTGCACTTCTTGGCTGGGCACCTAAGGGCGAAATAGAAAAGATGGACATTGACACATTAATAGAACTATTTGACGTAGACGGTATTTCAAAATCAGGCTCTATTTTTGACGAAGCAAAAATGAAGTGGTTAAATTCCTTGTACATTAAAGAACTTAGCCCCGAAAGATTTTCTAGTCTTGCTAAGCCTTGGTATGAAAAGAGCGTTATTGCAGGAAAGTATGATTATGAAAAATGGAATGCTTTACTACAATCTCGCGTAGAAACTCTTTCCGATATTCCCGAAAAGGTAAAATTCATAGAAGAATTTGGCGAATACGATCTTGAACTATACTACCACAAGAAGTTAAAGGCAGATGCATCTCTTGGTTTAGTAGCACTTAAGGGCGCCAAGGAAGCAATAGAAGCAATGGACGAGTTTGACGAAGAAAAACTTTCTCTTGCCCTTCAAGAAAAAGCAGAACAAATCGGCATGAAAAAAGGTCAAATGTTGTGGAGCGTACGCGTTGGTTTGACCGGTGCTGCAGTTACTCCCGGTGGAGCAGTAGAAATGGGTGGCATTCTTGGTAAAGAAAAGAGTTTAGAGCGCCTTGATTACTCAATAAAACTAATTGAAAGTAAACTATAATGAAAAGAGTTGCAAGATTTGAAAAGGTTTCTTTAGAGCGCTTTTTATTAGACTCAAACGGTGTTGCCGGAGCAACGGAGTATGATACCGTTAAGTTACCAATGCGTGCAACAAAAGGAAGTGCCGGATACGACTTTTATTCTCCCGTTGACTTCACGCTTGCACCCGGGGAAACCATAAAGGTTGCAACGGGTATACGCGTTTATATGGAAGAGGGCTGGGTGCTTAAAATATACCCACGTAGTGGACTTGGATTTAAATATCGCTTAGGTTTAAACAACACCGTTGGCATCATAGACCAAGACTATTATTTTAGCGACAATGAAGGCCATATTCAAATCAAGATGACCAACGCCTCTAACGAAGAAAAAACCCTTAGCGTTAAGGCAGGAGACGCCTTTGCACAGGGCATATTCATAGAGTATGGCATTACTTACGACGACGACGTAACCGACCAAAGAAACGGAGGTTTCGGTAGCACGAATCGTTAGTACGGATATCTAAATGACTATTAACCCCGACGAGTTTCTTTCTCTCTCGGGGTTTTATTTTGTCGCATTTTTTGTTTTTAGCCACCCCTTCTTTTTTAGGTTTAGGTTTACGTTCGCTACTGTAAATTAGTATACCCAAGAAACCAACAAGATAGCAAAACAGAGTGTGCGCTTTAACAACCGTTGAGTAGTATATTTCGGTAAGCAGAATAAAAATTACTCCCCCTAAAACACCAAGGAAAAAGTCTATTATTTTTCTCTTAACGTCATTATGTGTAATAAAGCCAATCTTTAAAATTATCGTACCGTAAAGCGCCCCACCTAGGGTAAAAATAAATATGGCTATAGCATCTTCTAAAACGTAGCGAATCACTTGAAAAGTTTTTTCAAAAGACCTTCCCTTATGTTTCCACCATAAGTTAAAGAAAGTATGGAGCCACCTGCTTTAAGAATTCCTTTTTCAAGGTCTACTTCTTTAATTTTAAGGTCAATTCCCACAATTCGTAGTCCACAATCCTCTAGGCTTAAGGTAATTTCTTTGTCGCTAAATTCAACCACGTCTTTTACCCCTAAAACGGATATGCCATCTTGCGTGTAATGTAGTTCGTTTTTCATATATCTCCTTATGATTTCATCATTGACTAATATGCTGAAATTTTATATAATATTCGTATGAGTTATCCTTTTGTGCCAAATCCTAAGTGGTATAAGTTAGATTATTCGTCGGATATATATCCCATGAGTGAAACGGCAACCACTATGTCAATTTTTAGACTTTCCGCAGAGATGAAATCATTTGTTGACGGAGAGAATTTGGCGACTGCCTTAAAGGATATAATGCCACGTTTTCCCACCTTTTCGGTTATGCTGAGGAAGGGCTTTTTCCGTTATTACTTTGAATACAACGACAACGAACCACCAGTGTTTCCCGACGACGGCGTATGCATGCGCAAGATAGATATTCAAAAGAACAATCGCTTCTTGTTCCGTGTGCAATACTATAAAAAGAGAATATCCATAGACTTCTTTCACGGTCTCTGCGACGGCACGGGAGCGGTAGAGTTTTTAAAGGCTTTGGTATATCGCTACTTAGACGAATGTGGGGAAGATCTTCCAGAACACGGTGACGTAAAGATAGTTGGTGAACCCATTCCGGAAAGCGAATTAGAGGATAGCATTTCCAAGTATTATAAGGGCTTTGATCCATTTGGTGGCGTAGTTGGAAAAATGGCAGGCAAGAACTGCTTTGGTATACGAGCAAGACATTTTAAAACGTTGGGTTACGGCGTTATACAAGGCAACGTAAACGTAGAAGACTTAAAGAAATTGGCTAAGGAAAAGGGCTGTACTATTACGGCACTTATTTCTGCACTTGCATTGTATTCAATAGCCAAAGTATACGTTAAGGATACCGAAAACGTGGACTTAGTGGCAATGATACCAATAAACCTAAGAAAAATTTTTCCGTCAAATACGGTAAGGAATTTTACTACTTTGACCAAGTGCTACGTTAATACCGGGTCAACGCCTTTAGATTTAGATAAGTACGTTGAAATCTGCTCAAAGGATATAAAAGAGGGTGCAAGTAACAAAGATGAACTAAGCGAAAAACTCTCGGTATCGGCTTTGCTTGCAACCAATAAATTCTTAAAATACACGCCTCTTTTCCTAAAAGAGTTAGGTACGAAAATAGGTAAATTAGGTACTAAAAAAACCAAGCAAACGCTAATTATATCCAACGTAGGAATTATCAACCTACCAAGTGGCATGGAAGATTACGTAAAACGTTTTTCCTTTAACGTTAATCCCTCTAGAAAGGTGCCCGTCAATATAGGAGTAGCAAGTTATAACGGTATTACGAGTATTACTTTTACAAGAAATATTGTAAACACCGAGTTTGAAAGAGAATTTTTTACCACTTTAGTAAAACTGGGAGTGCCCGTTGAGATCACTTCTAATTTAAGAGAAAGCAAACATAAGAATTTATCTAAATAGGAATTTCAATATAGACCTTGGCAACAGGGTCTTTTTAATAGTAAAAATCTAACGAAAAACGTGGTTTTCGCGTGCGTAGCGCGCTTCTACGCGCGAGCGCGCAAAAAAGTATATACAAATTACTAATATTTACTATACATATATTATATTTTGTGTTATAATCCAAACGTATAATATTTTCTAGGAGTGATAACATGGCTGAAAAATTAGATCATAGTTATGGTTCACAGGATATTCAAGTCCTTGAAGGTCTGGATCCGGTTCGTAAAAGACCTGGTATGTACATTGGTACTACCGATATTAAAGGACTACATCACCTTGTAACCGAAGTCGTAGACAACTCTATTGACGAAGCACTTGCAGGTTACTGTACGGAGATACAAGTTACCATTATGCCAGAGGGCTCCGTTCGCGTTAGAGACAACGGAAGAGGTATACCTACGGGTATTATCCCAAAGGAAGGCAAATCGGCCGTTGAAGTCGTTTTAACCAAACTACACGCAGGTGGTAAGTTCGGTGGTGGCGGATACAAGATTTCCGGTGGTTTGCACGGTGTTGGTGTATCTTGCGTTAACGCACTTTCCGAATGGTTGGAAGTTGTAGTTTATCAAAATGGTAAAATACACAAGCAAGTTTTCAATAGGGGTATTCCTCAACGTGAATTACAAGTTATAGGCGAAACTACCGAAACCGGTACGGAAGTAACCTTTTTCCCCGATGCAGAGATCTTTGATTCTATTATTTTCCAATATGATATCATGCGCGTAAGACTACGTGAACTTGCTTATCTAAATAAAGGTCTTAAGATTTCCATAGAAGACAAGCGTGAAGGTCAAGAAAGAAGGGAAGATTTCTGCTATGAAGGTGGTATCCGTCACTTTGTAGACGAACTAAACACCGGCAGAGAAACCTTATTCCCCGAAACCTTCTACATTGAAGAAACCGTAGGCGATAACATAGTTGAAATTGCAATGCAATACAACAATAGTTATGATGAAAAGATATATGCTTACGCAAACAACATCAATACCGAAGAAGGTGGTATGCACCTTGATGGATTTAAGGCAAGTTTAACCAAAGTATTTAACGAATACGGTCAATCTTCCAAAACCCTAAAGGAAGCCGAAAAACTTTCTGGTGACGATTGTAGAGAAGGTCTTGTATGCATAGTATCCGTTAAACTTCCCGAACCTCAGTTTGAAGGCCAAACCAAGACTAAACTTGGTAATGCAGAAATGCGTACCATCGTAAACCGTGTTTTAAGCCAAAAACTAGGCGAATACTTTGAAGAGAACCCCAAGATCGCAAAAGAGTTAATAAACAAATCTATTAACGCACAAAGGGCTCGTGAGGCTGCTCGTAAGGCTCGTGAAAGTTTCCGCAAGGGTGCTATGGATAGCATGTCTCTTCCCGGCAAACTTGCAGACTGCTCCGACACTACTCCCGAGAACTGTGAAATCTTCCTAGTAGAGGGTGACTCTGCAGGTGGTACCGCAATTAGTGGTCGTGACCGTCAAATCCAAGCAATACTTCCCTTGCGTGGTAAGATTCTTAACGTAGAAAAGGCTAGAATGCATCGTATACTTGACAACGAAGAAATCAAAGCAATGATTAAGGCGTTCGGTTGTGGATATAAAGATGAATTTGACATTAGCAAACGTCGTTATGATCGTATCATTTGCATGACGGATGCTGACGTTGACGGAAGCCACATTAGAATACTTCTTCTTACCTTCTTCTATCGTTTCATGCGTCCTCTAATAGAGCAAGGACACGTTTATATTGCTCTTCCTCCACTATACAAAGTAAGCAAGAATAAGGAAGAAAAATATTTATATTCTGACGTTGAACTAAAGGAATATCAAGAATCCGTAAACGGCAAATACGATTTGCAACGTTACAAAGGTCTTGGTGAAATGAACGCAGTTCAACTTTATGAAACCACAATGAATCCCGAAACTCGTACTCTACTCCAAGTAACGGTAGACGACGCAGAAGCCGCAGACCAAATCTTCAGCCTACTAATGGGTGAAGTACCGGAATTGCGTAGAGCATTCATAGAGCAAAATGCAAAACTAGTAAAGGAGTTGGATATTTAGTATGGCAAGCAATAAGTCAAGATTAGATTTAGATAAAATTAAAGAGATACTTGGCAAGACCAAGATAGTACAAACTCCTCTTGTAGAAGAAATGAGCAAATCGTTTATCGCCTATGCAATGGCGGTTAACGTAAGCCGTGCTATACCGGACGTAAGAGATGGTCTTAAGCCCGTTCACAGAAGAATACTTTTTGCCATGAACGACCTTGGAAACACCTATGATAAGCCCCATAAAAAGTGCGCTCGTATCGTTGGTGAAGTTCTTGGTAAATATCACCCCCATGGTGACAGTTCCGTTTACGACGCACTCGTAAGACTAGCACAAGACTTCTCTATTCGTAACCCATTGGTTGACGGACAAGGTAACTTTGGTTCCGTTGATGGGCACCCTGCAGCAGCACAAAGGTATACCGAAGCAAGACTTTCTAAGATCGCAGGCGAAATTCTTAGGGACTTAGAAAAGGATACCGTAGACTTCTATCCCAACTTTGACGATACCTTAATGCAACCTACCGTTCTCCCCGCAAGGTTTCCAAACCTCCTCGTAAACGGTGCAGAAGGTATAGCAGTAGGTATGGCAACCTCCATTCCTCCTCACAACCTAGGTGAAGTTATTGATGGTACCGTTGCTCTCCTAGAAAATCCCGAAATTTCCGTTGACGAACTAATAGAGTTCATTCCTGCTCCCGACTATCCTACCGGTGCACTCATTCTCGGTAGAGCAGCCGTAAAGCAAGCATATAGAACGGGTAAGGGTGGCGTTATAATGCGTTCACGTTGCGATATAGAAGAAATTAACGGCAAGAACTGCATTATTGTTACGGAAATCCCTTACCAAGTAAATAAGAGTGTTCTTATTAAGAATATTGCAGACCAAGTAAAAGATAAGAAACTAGAAGGTATTGCTGACGTTCGCGACGAGTCCGACCGTTTCGGTATGCGTATCGTTATAGTACTAAAGAGAGATGCAAGTCCTCAAGTTGTACTTAACTCACTTTACAAGCAAACCCAACTTCAAGTTTCCACCGGTATTACATTCCTTGCTCTTGACGACGGCGCTCCCAAGATTATGAACCTAAAGGAAATCTTGAATGCTTACGTAAAACACCAAAACGAAGTTATAGCAAGAAGAACCAGATATCTACTCAATAAGGCAAACGAACGTGCACACATACTACAAGGTTTGGTAATTGCACTTGCAAATATTGACGAAGTTATAAACATTATCCGTAAGTCTAAAGATACTCCCGAAGCAAGAGCAAAACTTATGGAAAACTTCCTACTTTCCGAAAGACAAGCAAACGCAATTCTAGATATGAAACTTGCTCGTTTGAATGCTCTTGAAGTTGAAAAGATTAGAGAAGAACTAAACGAAATAGAACTTGCTATTGCAGATTACAACGATATTCTTGCTCGTCCCGAAAGAATTAGAGAAATCATTAAAGAAGAACTTCTTGAAATCAAAGATAAGTATGGCGATCCAAGAAGAAGTGAACTAAGTTATGACCTCGGCGAAATCAACATAGGCGACCTTATTCCCAAGGAAGACGTTGTTATCACCACTACCCACATGGGTTACATTAAGAGACTTGGCGTTAAAGAGTACAAGGCTCAAAACCGTGGTGGCGTTGGCATCACTGCTCACAAGGCAAAGGAAGAGGACTTCGTTACCAAGATGTTCGTTACCCATTCACACGACGATCTACTATTCTTTAGTAACACCGGTAGAGTATATTGCTTAAAGGCATATGAAGTGCCAGAGGCACAAAGGGCTACTAAAGGCCGTGCTATGGTTAACCTATTGCCACTTTCTGCAGAAGAAAGGATTACGGCATATCTACCCGTTCACGACTACAGCGAAGGCTATATCGTAATGGCAACCAAGCAAGGTCTAATTAAGAAGTGCTCACTTTCCGAGTTTGAAAAGATTCGTGTAAATGGTAAGATTGCTATCACCTTAACCGAAGGTGACGAAATGCTTAGCGCAGACATTACTACCGGTGAAAACGAAATCCTAATGGCTTGCACCTCCGGTAAATGTATACGTTTCAGCGAAGCCGACGTAAGAAAGACCGGCCGTGGCTCCATGGGTGTTAAGAGTATTTCTCTAGACGAAGGCGAAGTTGTAGTTGACATGGAAGTTATCCGTGATGAAAACGCAGACGTGGTTACCATTACCGAAAAGGGCTTTGGTAAGAGAACTGCCCTAGAAGAATATCGTCTACAAGGTAGAGCAGGTAAAGGTATTAAGGCTGGTAACTTTGATGAAAACACCGGTAACGTTGTTAACATGAAGATAATCAACCCCGAAGAAGAAAACGATATGATTATCATTGCTGATACGGGAGTTATGATTAGAATCAGAGTTGATGAAATTTCCAAGATTGGTCGTGCAACCAAGGGCGTAAGAGTAATGAGAATTAAGGGCGAAGGCAAGATAGTTTCTTGTGCAATTATTCCTCACGAAGACCTTGACGACACTAAACTTGTCGGCGAAAACCAAGAAGAAGTAGAGGGCGCACCCGAAACAGTGGTAGAAGAAACTGCCCCTGCAACCGAAAATAACGATTAATAATTAGTGATTTGTGTGCCGAAAGGCACACAAATCTTTATTTAGGCTAAAAAATGACCCAAAGGAAAGAAAATCTATGTTTATAACCATAAATGGACAACTAGGTAGTGGCAAGAGTGAGATTTGTAAAGTCTTAAGAGAAGAACATGGTTTTGACGTTTTTCATACCGGTAAAATTCAACGCGAATATGCAAAAGAACTAGGTATTAGTACTCTTGAATTAAACGAACTTTGCAAAACCGACCATAAATATGATGATATTATAGATGGCAAACTAGTGGAATATGGCGAAAAACAAAGAGGAAACAAGGTTGTTTTTGATTCACGTCTTGCGTGGCATTTTGTAAAAGATACCTTTAAAGTACATCTTTTAGTTGCTCCCAATGTTGCCGCACATCGCGTATTCTTTAATCGCATAGATAAGGCAGAAACTTATAATACCAAAGAAGATGCAATGATGGGTTTGATTACTCGTCGCAAAGTAGAGGGCGAAAGATATGAAGTGCTTTACGGAGTAAAAATGTTAAAGTACGACAACTACGATTTGGTTCTTGATACTACTTTGACAAGCATACGTGAAGAGGTAAAAATCATACTAGCAAAGGCAAAAGAATTCTTTGAAAGTGGCAAAAGAGCCGTTGTTCTTGCTCCCACCAACGTATATCCCACTAACGTTGAAGTGGGTGGAGAGGGTATCAAAGTTGTTAAATACGACGAAAGTATTTACGTTGTCGGTGGCCACGACCTTGTAAAAAAGGCTATTGCAAACGGAGATAAAACCATAGACGTAGATCTTATCGGTGAAGATAACGATACAATAAACGGGGTAATGGTTAAAGATCTTGTAACCACCACCGTGGAAATGCTAGAAAAATGGCAACAAGAAAATGGAATAACCATAGGATTTATACCAGAATACGTAAAAAGTCGCTCATAAGGGGCGATTTTTTGTTATAAATGATAAAAAGGAGATAATTATGAGCAGTTTTAAAGATCTAAGAATAGTGGATAATTTCTATCAAACGTCTGCATTTTATCCTATGCCCACGGTACTCATGAGTACCCTTGCAGAAGACGGAAGTACCTCTTTAGGTGCATATTCATTAGTTTTTCCATACTACATTGCAGGAAAAGATTATTATGCAATGATTTTAGAATGTCGCAATAGTTCCAATACTGCACAAAATATACTACGCACCGGGAAGTGTGCAATAAACTTTATTACGGACAAAAGGTCTTATTTTAAAGAAACCGTTCGTTTAGGATTCCCCGGTGAAACCAGTAAAGAAAAGATGGAAAAATGCTTATTTACCCTTGAAGATGGACTGGCAGAAACGCAAAGTGGTGCTCGTCCTCAAGTTGTAAAAGAGGCTTTCCAAGTATTTGAATGTACTTGGGATGATAGTTTGGAAAATGGTTTTGAAGACAAGGCACGTATTGGTCAATTAGAAGGTGTTGAACCTCCTTACAAGGATTTTAATGGCATTACCTCCAAGTTTGGATGCCACTTTATTCTAAAGATAGACAAAATTTTAATGAAAGAAAGATGGTATAATTCCATTATAAATGGTGTAAAAGCAGGCGAATTCCCACCCGTGCCCGTTGATTACGGTTATCGTGATTCCACCAACTTCTGGTATACCCGCTTCAAGAGACCTATTCCGGAAAAGATACCTGCAGCACGCGAAGCAGACTTAGGTGGTGTAATGTATGCTGCAAATCGTATGGACGATAAAATCAAATTTAGTGAAGAGGCTTGCAAAACTCTTGTAAAAGTTCCACGCGTATTCTTAAAACTTGTTCTTCAAGGTTGCGTTGACTGGGCTCGCGAGAACAACTGTGAACTAATTACTGAAGTGGAAATGAAGATAATAAACGATAAGAGAAAGGCAGAGAAGAATAAAAGATAAGGCGAAAAATTAATTTTTACTAGTTCAAACCCCTATTGACACAATAGGGGTTTGCTTATATAATTTAAATATATTTTATTATAATGCGCACGCGAGGAAAGCATGAAAACAACCAAACTTTCTAATGGAATATCCTATGATATGATGGGTTTCGGCACCTATAAAATAACTGGAGAGTACGATGCGAGGAAAGCAGTTTTAGAAGCGCTATCGGTTGGATATCGTAGAATAGACACGGCAGTATTTTATGAAAATGAAGAAAAAATAGGGGAAGCGCTAAGAGAAACCGATATTCCTCGCGAAGAAATTTTTATTACAACCAAACTTTGGACAAACGTAGATACTTATGAAAAAGTAATGGCGCAAGTGGGAAAATCTATGTCGCTACTACAAACAAACTATCTTGACGGACTCCTTATACATTGGCCTCATAAATACGTTAAAGAAACGTGGAGAGCAATGGAGGATTTGTATTTTGACGGAAAACTGCGCTCCATAGGAGTATCAAATTTTAAAGAGCATCACCTAGAAGAAATGAAAGGTTTTATGAGAGTAAAACCCATGGTTAACCAAATAGAATTACACCCTGAATTTAGACAATACGAAGTAAGAGAATATTGTAAAAACGAGGGAATTTTGGTAGAGGCGTGGAGTCCTCTTATGAGGGGAGAGGCATTAACTTTACCTTTAGTTAAAGAGATAGCAAGAAAGCATGGCGTTACAGAAGCAGAAGTTATTCTTGCTTGGGATATAAGCGAGGGTATTGCAGTAATTCCTAAGACGACAAGCAAGGAAAGAATGGCAACCAATTTTAGAGCATTGGAACTAGAATTAGGAGGAGATGAAATACAAAACCTAAATGCTTTAAACAATGGAGTAAGAAGATTTAGAGATCCGGATAATCATGGTTTCGGTAATCAATAATTGGAAAAGGGGATACGAAATGGATAAAATCAAACTAACGGCATTTATGCAAAATCATAAAGAAATAAGCCCTCGTTTGTATGGCATTTTCTTTGAAGATATCAACTTTTCTATTGATGGCGGAATTAACAATAACCAAATAAATAACCCTAGTCTAGAATGTCATTGCTATAACTTTAAGCGTGATTTTTATTGGTTGTATTTTCAAATATTCCATGCGCGCAGAAGGTTTATGACTAGGGTTCATTACGTAGACCATTTGCGTTATTGGAAGAGTGTAGGCAACGGCCTTTTAAAACTTGGGGATAAAGAACCCATTGCACCTCTTAATCCATACTATATGGACGTAAGAGTAGATGGTAATTTTTACCTTAAAAATCTTGGTTATAATGGTGGCGATTCCACGGAAAACTTTGGCAGATACCTTAGACGCAACTCCAAAAAATGTGGTGTAGGAATTTTTGAGAAACACACCTATGAAATAAGTGTGTTTGTTAAAAACGTAAACTTTGAAGGCTCGCTTACTTGTTGGATAGAAGATGAAGAGGGTAATCCAGTAACGTCTCAAGTTGAGTTAACCCTTCCAAGCAATAATGACGGCTGGGTAAAACTAAGTGGTACTTGTGTTGCATTAAAGACTACCATGGGGCAATTTGTTGCTAGACTTTCCGGGAAAGGAAATATCTTCTTGGACACTTGGTATTTTGGCGATACTGCACATTGGGGAAGTGGCAACCCTAAATGGAGTGGTGGAAAAATGCGTAAGGACTTAGTGGAAAAACTAAAGGACCTTAACCCCAAGTTTGTTCGCTTCCCGGGTGGATGTTTAGTGGAAGGATTATCATTAGAGAATAGTTACGACTGGACGATAACGGTAGGCGACGTAGAAAAGAGGGGTGCAAAATACAATTGTTGGGGCGAGGCTCAGAGAGATAGAGCATACATGCAGACCAATGAAATCGGCTTTTATGAATATTTCTTGCTTGCAGAAGATTTAGGTGCCGAACCCTTGCCAATACTTAATGCAGGACTTGCGTGTCAAGGAAGGTGTGAAGAAACGGTAAGCGAAGGGGATGCAGAATTTGATCGTCGTCTAAATAATATTCTTGCGCTCATAGAATATGCTAATGCGTTGCCCGAAAATAGTAAGTGGGCGAAGATGCGTGCAGAAGCCGGACATCCTGAACCCTTTAATCTAAAAATCATTGGCATAGGCAATGAAAACTGGGGCGAAACGTACAACAAGAACTTTGATTTAATGCGAAAGGTCGTCAAGGAAAGATATCCCCAAATAGAGGTAATATGGACTGCTGGGTTTGACTGCTTTGGCCACGAAAGATATGAGGAAAGGAGAGCGCTATTTGACGGCAAATGGCCGGAGGTAATAGTGGACGATCATTTTTACAGAACTCCTGAGTGGTGCATTAAAAATGCAGGAATGTATGATAAATATCCTAGGGAAAGAAATAGAATATTCCTTGGCGAATATGCCGCAAATCAACCATGGAATAAAAGGGTTAGACCAAACAATTATTACTCTGCTTTAAGTGAAGCAGTCTATCTAACGGGACTGGAAAGGAATGCAGATATAGTAGTTATAAGTTCTTATGCACCTTTATTTAGTAGAGTAGGTGGGGAGCAATGGAAGCATAATCTAATCAACTTTAATAGCCTCTATTCTTTAAAAACTTTAAACTATCGCGTTCAAGAGTTGTATGCAAATAACTATGGACCAAAGTACCTTCCTGTTGAGGAGCCGGAAAAGGACGGGGTATTTACTTCCGTTACGGCAGACGACGATTACGTATACATAAAAGTTTGTAATGTTGGTAGAGAAGCAAAAGAATATGAATTAGAGATAAAGGATACCAAGTTGGTAAAGCAGGGAACCCTAACTGAACTTTATTGTGATGACGACGAACTCACAAACAGTCTTGGATATAGTGGCAAGCCAAGTGAAAACGTAGTGCCTATTACCGGTGGCATTTCACTAGACGAGAGTATAAAATTAGTTCTTAAAGCAAGAAGTATGAACGTGATTAGGGTAAGAATAGAAAGGTAGTATATGCATAAAAATGACTTTGCTCTAAAACCACCTATGGGATGGAATAGTTACGATTGCTTCGGACATTCGGTTGATGAAAATCAATTTAAAGAAAACGTTGACTACGTATCCAAACATCTTAAAAAATATGGTTGGGAGTATTGTATCGTAGACTTTTGTTGGTTCTACCCTATAAAAGGTGTTATTAATGCACCAAACCAAAAATATGAAAACGGAAGGTTTGACGTTGAACTTTGGTTGGACGACCATGGAAGACCAATTCCTGCGCCAACCAAGTTTCCTCACGCAAACGGTTCCTTTAAATATCTTGCCGATTACTGCCACGAAAAAGGATTAAAATTTGGCATACACTTAATGCGTGGGATACCTCGTCAAGCAGTAGAATATAAACTTCCCATTTATGGCATGAGTGGTGTAACGGCCGATAAGATAATATCCGGAGAAGATTGCGATTGGCTCAATCATAATAAAGGTATAGACATGGATAAAGAGGGTGCGCAAGAGTACTTGGACTCGCTTTTTATGCAGTATGCCGAATGGGAAGTAGACTACGTAAAAATAGATGATATTGCTCGCCCATATACTTCCGGTAGAAAGAAAGAGGTTGAGGGGTATCTTAAGGCAATTATGAAGAGTGGTAGGCCAATGGTTCTATCCCTTTCCCCCGGTGCAATATCACATGAAACGGCACCTGTCTCCGAGGCAGAACATTTCATCAAATATGCTAATGCATGGCGAATAAAGGACGACGTGTGGGATAAGACAAAACACCTAAGAGATATATTCCCAATAGCAAAAAAGTGGGTGAAATATATAGGAGAGGGGCATTACCCGGACTTAGATATGTTGCCCATCGGTAGACTACTAAAGTGTGGGGGCTTTGGTGGAGAGCGCGATAGCAAACTTAAGGAAAACGAAAAGGAAGTTATGTTAACCCTTTGGGCTTTAATGAAATCACCCCTAATGATAGGTGGGCATCTTCCGGAAAGTAAAGAAGAGGACCTTAAGTTTTTTAGGCAAGAAGAGGTCATAGACGTTAACCAGAATTCTACCGAAAATAAATTAATAGTTGACGATGATAAATTCCCAATTTGGGGTGCTAAAGTTAGAAATAGGGAATACCAAGCATACTTTAATATCTCAAAGGGGATACTGCCGAAGAGGTTTGAAATCAAACTGCCAAGTGATGCGAAGGCATTTGACGTATGGCAGGGAAAAGAAATAAAAACAAAAAAAAGAAAAGCACGTTTTTGGCTTATGCCAATGAGCGTTAAACTTGTAAGGATGGAGAAATAGTATGTCGTTTTTAGCAAAAGTATTTTATGTGGACGATTTAATTAAAAACAATGGTTGTAATAACTTAAACTTTCCAAACGTTACGGAAATAAACGACGTTGTTTATGACGAAAGTATGTTAGACGTTTGCAAGTTGGATTTGCTTTTTGATCAAAGCAAGTTACCTCAGGGTGGAAAATACCCGGTGGTTTTCAACATACACGGTGGTGGCTGGATAACCGGTGATAAAAGATTCCGTAGGGGTGTTTGTTTACAATTTGCTAGTGACGGCAATTTTGTTGTAAACGTAAACTATGCTCTTACTCCAAAATATACCTACAAAGACGAAATAAAAAATATATTTTCTGCTCTCAAGTGGTTAAAAAATAATGCGGAAAAATACAATTATGATTTAAATAAAATGGTAATAACGGGAGATTCTGCCGGGGCTCATCTTAGTGCCGTAACGTTAGTTACACTTTTAGATACAAAATGGCAACAAAAGTTTGAAATTGAGCCAATAGACCTATATTTTAAGGGTGCAATGCTATTTTGTGGTCCCTATGATTTCACCGAATTTTGGATGCGTTTTCCCATTATGGACGCAATGTTAAAGGGTATTGCCGGCATTAAGAGAGTAAGAAATTATGAAAAGAGCGAATTTGTAGATTTTCTAAACCCCATACCGAGTATAACTAGCGCCTTCCCTAAAACGCTGGTAGTAACGGGTTCTCACGACTTCGTAACCAATCCCCATAATAAGAAGTTAATTAAGAGATTTGATGAAATTGGAGTAGAGTATGAAAGATTTAATGCAACCCATTTCCTAAATGCTTTCCACGATTTTCATCTAAAGATTTGGATGCCGGATGCGAAGAAGGCTATGAAACGCGCTCAAGAGTTTATTAAAGAAGTTTTAGCCTAGGAAAAGGAGTAATTATGAAAAGTAAGATTATAGTATGCGTAGCCGTTATTTTAGTTACGTCAATTACTGCGTTAACGTTATTTTTAACAAGGTATATGTGGGACGTAAACGATACGGAAGAGTTATACAAGGAAAACGTTCAAAGGGTGGGCTATGAAAACACCATAGATACCGCAATTCCTCAAACTGAAATATATAATGCAGTTGTAAACCATTTCAAGAGCGAGTTACTTGACGGCAAGACCGTTAAAAAAGCAATCATTATAGGTTACGATGGCTGTAGAGCAGA
>JAZSKG010000052.1:0-2801 GCA_045534735.1 Candidatus Stercoripulliclostridium sp. | reverse complement strand
GAGTGCAGTTGCTATGGAAGAAATGGTGATAACTGCATTGTTACCCTCTGCATCTGCACCAAACTTAATGGAAAGTCCACCAATACCTGCAATCAAAATGGAGCAAACTACGAATAGATTTTTGCTTTCGCCTAGGTCAATACCACGTAGCATATTAAGTCCACTAACTGCTATGAAGCCGTAGAGGGCAAGACATACGCCACCCATTACACAACTGGGAATGGTGTTTATGAGTGCTATAACGGGGCTTATGAATGCAAGGACTATGGCGAGTATCGCTGCGCCTAAAATGGATACTATGGAGGCGTTTTTAGTTATAGCAACGCAACCTACGGATTCGCCGTAAGTGGTATTTGGAATACCGCCGAATACTGCACCTATAATGGAGCCTACGCCGTCGCCGAGGAGGCTTCTATGCAAGCCGGGATCTTGTAAAAGGTCCTTTTCAATAATGGAAGAAATGTTCTTGTGGTCGGCTATATGCTCTGCAAATACTACGAATGAAACGGGGATATAAAGTAGAGCGATATTTGCTACTGCCGTGCCGGTCAAAGGTTGAATGCCGTTTCCGGAGGTAGCAAGGAAGGTAAACTTAGGATAATCCAAGAACGACCTTATGCTTACGTTTGTGAAGTTATTGATGAGTGCGTCATAATTGACTATCTTTAGATAGTCAACGTTTGCTGCGTAACCTATAATGGAGAAGGTGGAAGCAAGAACGTAGCCTACTCCTATACCAATTAGGAAGGGAATAAGTTTCATGGTCTTATTGCCCTTTACCGAACAGAATACTATGGTAAAGAAGGTGGCTAGACCACATATTAAACCTACTAGGTTGTAGCCCATTCCGGAGCCACTTGCTTTGGTAATATCGCCCATTGCGGAGCCTGCAAGGGAAAGACCTATTAGGGCAACGGTGGGGCCTATTACGACGGGAGGCATTAGTTTGTTTACCCATTTAGTGCCTGCAAATTTAACGGCTAATGCTATTAGGCAGTATACGGCACCTGCAAAAACAGCGCCGATTAATACGCCAAAATAACCGAATGCAGAAGCACCTATCAAGGGGCTTATGAAAGCAAAAGAACTGCCTAGGAAAACGGGGCTCTTAAACTTGGTGAACAAAAGGTAAGTTATGGTACCAAAGCCGGCACCAACCAGTGCGGCGGCGGAATCCAAAACTTGAAGTCCGGTTGCGCTATTGACAATAACCGGTACCACTATGGTTGCCGCTATGATGGCAAGTAGTTGTTGGAAGGAAAAAACTATAAGTTTTCCCCATGCCGGTCTGTCGCCTACGTCATAAACTAATTTCATATTTCATCCTCCACTAATGGTTTATTATGCGTTATAATTTATCTTAAATCCCTCTCCAAAGCATCCTTCTACCCAGCCTTCGGGCTTTTCTGAAAGCGAGGTATTAAAGGTTACCGTGGGATTCTTATCTTTGTTGTTTTCTTGCTTGTAGTTATAATTATAACTAAAAGCATCCTTTTCTATTATCTCTAGACTTGCGGGCAGTCTTACTTCTATTAGAGAGCATAGGTAGAATGCAAGCCCCCCTATCTTCTTTAGGTTCCCGGGAAGAACAACTTCTACTATATCGTGTAGGTTACTAAATGCACCGTAAGGAATTACCTCGGAGTCGGTCAAAGTAACTTTATAGAGGGTTTTTGGCACTTCTACGTAATATTTGGAGAGGTTACCACCATCTGCATATTGCTCGCTCCAGCCACTTACCTTGTTTTCGGAATAGTCAAATACGTATCCAAGTAGTGCGCCTGCGCCCGTTGCACCCCTATATGCACCAACAAAGGGTAGGCACATTTTTTCAAGAGAGGTTCCCTTAAAGGTCATTTCACTTATAACTTCTACGGAATCGGGAACGAGTACTTCTTTAATGGTATCCTTGCCGTTAAAGGTCTTGTAAAGGCCGTATACGGTGTGTCCCTCTATGCTTTCGGGCACTACAACGCTCGTTTCACTACCAAGATACGAGGTCAAAACCGCCCTATTATTGCGTACGAAATATACGTAATCTTCAGCGGTAATTCTGCCCTCTCCATAGGTGATTTTGTACTTAGCCTCAGTCCTGGAAAGGTCCCAGTCGCCCGACCAACCGGACAAAGCATTCTCATCACCCTCTACGGTTATGGTAAGCGCAGGATTTGCGCCGTAGAAAAGGTTCTTTCCTACGGAAATAAGGGTTATGGGCAAGGTTGCACTTACGAGAGCCGTTGCGTTTTCAAAGGCAGATTGCTCTATGGTATGCATGCCCACAGGTAGATCAAGCGAGGTAATTTTCGTACCATAGAATGCCTTTAAGCCTATTGATTTTAGGTTCAAGGGGAAATTTATGGTCGTTAGTTTTTCGCATTTGTAGAAGGCATAGTCCCCTATATCTTCAAGGGTGGTGGGAAGGGTTACCTCTTGGAGTTTTTGGTTGTCCTCAAATACCCCCTCTTCTATAACTTTTACACCCTCGGGGAGGGTAAAAGTGGTATTTTCCAAGGCGTCGGAGTAGAAAATAACGGTGTCCTTACCCTTGGAATATATGATGCCACCATCGCTTTCAAAGTGGGTGTTTAAGCCGTCAATAGATATATTATTTAGGGTTATACAGCCGTCAAAAGCAGAACTTGATAGGTTTTCAAGCGCGCTATTGATGGTTACGGAAGCAAGTTTTTCCGATCCACTAAAGGCTTGCTTGCCTAGTGTTAGCATGGTTGAGGGTAGCACTAATTCTTCTAGCGCATAGCAATCGCTAAAGGCATTATCGCCTATACTCTTAACGCCGTCGG
>JAZSKG010000192.1:0-13411 GCA_045534735.1 Candidatus Stercoripulliclostridium sp. | reverse complement strand
TAGTGCATCTATGCGATCAAGGGTGGCAAATCCTACGTATTTACCATCGCTGGGACCATGATTTCTATGGTTTACCAAAAGTACGTTCCAGCCCTTTTCTAGATAATCTTGTGCTTTTTCCGAAAACTCGGCATATCCGTTAGAAGTGTATCCGTGTAAGCAAAGGATGCTTATTTTACTATTACCTTTTGCGCGTATGAAATTACCACGTAGAGTTAGGTTGTCGTGAGTCAAAACCTCTACCGGTTCACTTGGCATTGCGCGTAAAATAGCCTCTGCCTTTTTAACGGCACGTTCATACTCGGTATATTCCTCTTCCGATTTTCCCTCTAAGCCGTTTTTAGGATTTACAATTAGACCATAAAAACCGATGCCAAAACCGACAAAGGCAAGAATAACCAAAAATCCAAGCGCTCCTAAAATGCTACCAATAATTGTCCACATACTCTAAACTCCTAATCTAATATACCTATATTATACCTAATATATTACGCGTGGTCAACAAAGAAAATTTACTGAAAATAGGAAGAAAAGTATTGCAAAGTATCATTAAATATGCTAATATAATCTAGCACTTAAGCCGAAGTGGTGGAATGGCAGACGCGACGGACTCAAAATCCGTTGAGGGATGACCTCGTTCGGGTTCAAGCATGGAAGAGAGCGCCAAAAAATCAAAGCAAGTCTAAAAGGCTTGCTTTTCTTTTTTTGTACCTACGGCGGGGAGCATCCCGCTTGCTTTAGCAAATCGGGTGCATTAGTTTTTGCCTTGACTCACTTTGTTTGAATGATAGTTCGCATTGCTCACATTATAGCCAATTGCTTGGCATTTTGCTTGGCAAAAACCTGGCGAAAGCGAACACTCTGTGTTCGTGTGCGTATCGCCGATATCGCTTGTAACGTGTTTTTATATCATATAATATCTTTTTATGAGCGAGACATTCTTTCGCGCCCCCGCCTTCGGCACCAAATTGACACAATAGCTTTGATACATTGTATCAAGGCTTTTTTCTTTTTACATTTAATCAATTGTTATATATTAATAAAAAACAATTGAAAATGTAAGAAAAGTAAGATATAATAGGAAAAGTAAGATATCTATTTGGGGAGGAATGTAAATGAAAGACATAAAAGAAGATAGGTTTATAGTTAGTGTCAAGGTTGGACCCAAGGGCCAAATTACAATACCTGCTACAGCAAGAAAAATGTTTAATATTAAAGAAGGTGACACCTTGATGGTGATGGGTGACAAGGAAAGGGGAATCGCATTAATTAAAGACGATGTATTTTATCAATTAATGGGTGGTATGTTCAATAATGATAACAGCAATAAAGATTAATGACCTTACAAAAAATTACAAAGATGTCACAGCAGTTGATAGATTAAATCTAGAAATATATGAAGGAGAATTGTTTTCTTTACTTGGTATAAACGGAGCTGGGAAAACAACAACTATAAAAATGCTGGCAACACTTGTGAAACCAACAAGTGGAGATGCCAAAGTTTTTGATTATTCGATATTGAAAGATGAAGAAAGAATAAAAGAGATTATTGATATTTCCATGCAAGAGACTGCTATTGCAAGAAAATTAACAGTTGAAGAAAATATTGAGTTTTATGGTAAATTATCTGGACTAGATAAATTAGAACTAAACAAAACCAAAAAAGCCATTTATGAAACATTCGGATTTGATAAAATAGCTAAAAAGCAGGCTTCAAAATTATCTGGTGGCTGGCAAAGAAAACTATCAATTGCCTTAGCTTTGATTTCCAAGCCCAAAATATTATTCTTGGATGAACCAACATTAGGGCTTGATGTAATAGCTAGAAAAGAATTGTGGAAAACCATAAATGAATTAAAAGGAAAGATGACAATAATCCTAACTACTCATTATATGGAAGAGGCAGAAGCATTATCCGATAGAATCGGTATAATGAAAGATGGAAAACTGTTGTTTGTTGGTACGAAAGATGAATTATTTAGTAAAACAAGCAAAACAAATGTTGAGGATTCTTTTATTGAAATAGTTTCTGGAGGTGAACTAGCATGAAAAAATCATTATCCAGAATTATCATTTTAACAAAAAGAGATTTCAAAGAAATATTAAGGGATCCACTGTCATTAATATTTACCTTGGGAATGCCTTTGTTTATGGAAATATTGTTTTATCTAATTTTCCATAAATTAACACCTCAATTTGAGATGAAGTATTTGGCTCCAGGAATAGTTGTGTTTGCTCAAAGTTTCATTGCACTCTTTGTAGGACTACTAATTGCTATAGATAGATCGACATCTTTTTTAACAAGATTATATGTATCCAATGCAAAATCATATGAATTTATTTTTTCATACGCTTTATCTATGATTCCGATTATATTTGTCCAATCATTATTGTTCTTCTTAGTTGGCGGAATAATTGATTCTTCAATATTTAGCATCAATATGATATTTGCGATACTTATAAGTTTAGTTACATCCCTTCTTTTTATTGCCATAGGAATTTTGCTTGGATCCCTATGCAATGAAAAATCTATTGGTGGCATTTCTTCAATTGTTATTGCTGGCCAATCAGTACTATCTGGCATGTGGTTTCCAATTGAAGGATTAAGCGAAGGAATGATTACTTTTATGAATATATTACCATTCAGAAATGCAACAAAACTTGTTCAAAATACAATGAATGGGATAAATGATGTATATAAGGATTTTTTAATTCCATTAATTATTGTTATTGCATATACGATAGTATCATTCATTTTGGCAATAGTGGCTTTCAAAAGAAAAATGAAATCAAACTAAGCATTACTAAATTATGCTAATTAATAGCAAAGGCTAATTGATACTTAACGGTTATATAATGGAACCTAAAAAAGGAGGCTTTTATGGATATTCAACTTGATGAATACGTATATAGAAACAACGGCAAGATATTGGTCGCGTATTATGGAGACGATACTGAAGTGTTGATCCCTCGTGGTGTTACGTGGATTGATAAGGGAGCATTCAGTTCTCACCTAAACATCACCGGTGTAGATATCACCGACAAGGTTGAAATTATAGATGATCATGCATTCTCTAATTGCGTAAATCTTACGAGCATTACTATGCCCGACAGCGTTGGATACCTTGGTGATAGAGTGTTTAGAAATTGTATCGCTCTTGAAAGCGTAAAACTTTCTTCTAATCTTGGAATGATTTGCGACGAGACGTTCATTGGTTGCGAAAGTCTTAAAAGTATTGTCATTCCGAATAGCGTTAGATATATTTACGAGGGAGCATTTCGTGATTGCATAAACCTTGAAAGTATAACCATTCCTTCATCGGTTGAAGAAATTAAAGAAAACGTCTTTTTAGGTTGTGAGAAACTCGTCATTACCACACCCAAAGGTAGCGAAGCAGAAAGATATGCCTTAGCAAACGGAATTAAGGTAAAATTGATATAACGTAAGCCAACCCAAGTTTTTATTATATAATATAATTCACAAAATCTAATGGAGACGTTTCTATTATGATGATAGGTCCAGAGGGGTAGTATGATGTAAATAAGCATCCGTATGTATATCGTTAGGTCTTTAAAGATATGCAAACGGATGTTTTTTTAGGAGTAGTAGCATGTCTTGGCTTAAAAGGATAGTAGGGTATTTTTCAAAAACGGAATGGATACTTTGGGGAGCGTCGTTACTAATAACGGATATTCAGACCGGGCAACAACCGGATTGAGATACGCAAAATTATTTTTTGCCGTTCTTTGTTGCTGAGGGCAGGGTGCGAGTTGGTTTTTTAGAGAGGACTGAGCGAAACGCGCGGTTTAATCTCCTCTAACTGCCTTAGAGGAGAATAGGCTACGTCGCTCTCATGGTAGTGTTTTCTACCTTATAAGTATAACATTTTCCGATTTATTTTTCTAACGAAAAAACAAAAATCAGGTAGAAAACTTATGAAAAAAGCCAAGACAAATACGTATTGCACAATCTTATTAAAGATGATAAAATATATTTATATTCAGTTGATAAAGAGGCTCTTATGAAAAGGAAAAAATTTGATAAAAAAGATGCAATATATCTAAGCATTATTGCTTTTTTGCTTATAGAATCATTGGTAGTGGGCTTAGCGCTAGGCGGTGTGTTTGAAAAAGAGCCCAACTTTTTCCAAGAGTATTACGAGGACAAGTGTTATGCTTTTGGACTGCAAAATTATAATCTTTCCAAAGGGCAGATAATATTTGTGGGCGACTCTATTACAGACCTATATCCTCTTGACGACTATTATGGAGACCTTCCTCTTGCAACTTACAATAGGGGTATTGGTGGAGATACTACACAAGGAGTGCTTGATAGGCTACAAGTATCCATTTTTGACTTAAAACCCACTAAGGTTGTACTAATGATAGGCACTAACGACGTGGATGGTGGAAAAAGCAAAGAGTACATCCTTGATAACTATAAAAAAATAATAGAAGAAATAATAAAAGAGTTGCCGGAAGTGGAACTTTATTGCATGTCTATAATTCCACAAAACGAAGTATTGGAAAGTTACTCTACTCTTGATACGAAAGCAAACAACGTTAAAATCCAAGAGATAAATGCACAAATTAAAGTTTTAGCAGAGGAAAGAGACGCCGTCTACGTTGACCTATATCCCCACTTGTTGGGCGCAGAGGGTAATTTAGACAAGTCATACAGCGACGACGGCTTACATCTTAATGCAGGCGGATTCGTCGTTTGGACAAATCTTCTTAAACCATATTTAGTTTAAAATAAAACGCTGTCGAGGGTCGCCGCATATTGCGCGCACGCGGATCGTGGGTTAGAATAGGAATATAAACTCAAAAAGAAGGATGAAAATGGAAAAACAACTCCCAAAATTTGGTTGGCGCGATAAAATTGGTTACGCAATGGGCGACTTCGGTTGTAATATGAGTTTTGCCCTTATTTCCAGTTATATGGCTGACTTTTATACTCAGTACATAGGTATCCCCGCCGCCGCGTGGGCTGTAATCATAATTCTTACCAAGATATGGGACGGCATAAACGACCCCATTATGGGTGGAATTATGGACAACGTAAAGATAGGTAAGGGGAGAAGTAAATTTAAACCTTGGATAAAGATAGGTTCTATTGGTTTAGTAGTGTCCGGCGCCCTTGTTTTCTTACCCATTCCGGAGGCGCAAACGTGGGTTAAAATAGCAGTATGTATAGTAACCTATCTAATGTGGGATATATGTTATACCCTTCTAAACGTTCCCTATGGTGCATTGAGTAGTGCAATTACCGGAGACGCCGTGGAAAGAACACAACTCTCTACTTGGAGAAGTATAGGTGCCGGCATAGGTGGCATACTTTGTATGTTGCTCCCTATGATTATCTACGACAAGAACAACGATATTATAGGCAATCGCTTGATTTGGGTGGGCATAGTTATGGGTGCAATAGCCTTTGGGGCTTATGCGCTTTGCATAAAACTTACTACGGAAAGAGTATCTGTTCCCGAGGAAAAACGAGAAAAGGTAAACTATCTACGCACGTTAAAGGGCTTCTTAAAGAACAGACCACTTCTTGGCCTTTGCCTTGCTTCCTTTGCGCAAATAGTATTTTTAATGTCAAGTTCCCAAACGACAAAGTGGTTGTTCCAAACTCATTTTGGCGAAGCCGGTATCATGGTAACTATATCTAGTTTTATTAGTTATCTACCATTGGTTGTTCTAATACCCTTTGCTTCCAAGATAGTAAAACGATTCGGCACTAGACTCTCCGTAGGCGCACCTCTTGCACTTTCCGTTGTGGGAGCATTGGTGGCGCTTGTCGTTCCCATTCCCGCCAATGCGACAGGTTCTGCCATATATATTGTTGCACTTGCTCTCATACAAGCAGGTGGTGGATTATTTAATTTGTTGGTATGGGCGATGGTAAACGACTGTATAGACTATCAAGAGGTTAAAACCGGTGTTCGTGAAGAAGGTAGCGTTTATGCTATGTATTCCCTCTTCCGTAAGATTTCTCAAGGCGTAGCATTATCTCTTCCCTTGCTTTGTATGGAAGCAGTAGGTTATAACCCACAAGCCAATCCAATATCGGCACAAGCCCCCGGCGTTTCCCAAAGTATGGTAAAGGTGGCGGCGGGACTTATGCTTGGTGGCGCAGTTATAATGCTTATTGCTTTCTTCCTCGTATATAATTTAGGCAAGAAAGAGGTTGCGGATATTGCCGAGGCTCTTGGTAAAAAAGCAGACGACATAGATACTGCGAGCATCATAAGTAGCACGCAACAAGAAGATTAAGGTGTAGAATGGAAATAGTATTATTAACAGCACTCGGAGTGGGTGGTGCAACGTTTATAGGAGCAGGGATAGGGTTTTTATTCAAAAATCTTTCTCATAAGTTTTCCGATATAGTTCTTGCTTTTGCCGGAGGCATTATGCTTGCCGCCGCCGTTGTTGGGCTTATTATTCCGTCGCTTGAGAGTGGTGGAGAATACAAGTTGCTAATTACCATAGGTGGCATTTTTGCCGGTGCAGTTTGCTTAAACTTAATAGATAAACTTGTTCCTCACCTGCACAAAATGGTTGGGCCCGATATAGAAGACCACCATAAAACAAGCCTAAACAAAGTGCTTCTTTTTGTAATGGCGATAGGAATACATAATCTTCCCGAGGGTATTGCAGCGGGCGTAGGCTTTGGTTCTGGCGACGTCAATCAAGCGCTTATAATTGCAGGTGGTATAGCACTACAAAATATACCTGAAGGTATGGTGATAATTGCTCCCATGCTAAACGCAGGCGTAAGCAAGGGAAAGACGTTGGTTATAGCACTAATTACCGGTTTGGTAGAAGTTGTGGGCACTCTAATAGGATATTTTGCAGTAAGTCTTTCTTCTGCAATTTTACCTTTTGCTCTTGCTTTTGCCGGGGGTACTATGCTTTACGTAGTAAGTGATGAAATGATACCGGAAACTCACGCGCACGGCGCAGAAAGGGGCGCAACGTATGCTTTACTCTTCGGCTTTGTCGTCATGTTGGCATTAGACGTTTTATTAGGGTAGAAATATGAACGAAAAAACACAAGAGGTTAAAAAACTAGAAAGCATGCAGTCTTTAAAGAAGATAAACGATAGTTTATATACGCTTGACTGCGCACACGAAATTTACCTTGACGGAATGATAGAGCAAGGTAAGGCGGGAAGCATAGGTAAAATGCTTGGCTATGCTATAAAAAACGTAACTAAAAAGCCCGTTTTTATAAAAAAACTTCATTCCGGATGCTCAGTATTTACGGCTTTTAACAAGAAAGGCGAGTGCGTTATGGGAAGAAATTTTGATTATAAAGATGCTCCCTGTGTTCTTGTTAGATATACTCCCGAAAAAGGGTACAAAAGCATAGGATTTACGGACACGAATTTCTTCTTATGGGGAAAGAAAAGGGGACCTAAAGATGGTAAATTATATTCACGCACGTTACTTGCTCCATACCTTTGTGTTGATGGAATTAACGAAAGAGGATTGGCTATTTCTGTTTTAGAATTAAAGACGCCACCCGTACACCAAAAGACGGGCAAACTCCCCATTTCCACTTCCATTATTATAAGAATGGTATTAAACCAAGCAGAAACGATAGAAGAAGCCGTGGACCTTTTCAAAAAGTACGATATGAATGACATAGGTGGAGTGGCATATCATTTTGTGGTTTCAGATAGAAGTGGTAAATCGGTATTAATTGAATATTTAAACGGAGAAACGTTATTGTTTTACCCCGAGAATAAAGGGGAAGGCGAAAAATTCCTAAGCGTTACGAACCACTTTATTGCAGAGGGAGCCCCCGAGCCCAAAAGGGGAGCCGGCTACGATAGGCAAGAAAAGATAGTTGACACACTATCGGAAAAACAAGGAATCATATCCGAAGAAGAGGCCATGGATCTTTTATCCCAAGTACAACTGGACTACTATCACAAATTAGGCTGGCCGGTAAGAACGCTTTGGAGTGCCGTATATAATTCAACAAATGCAAGCGTTGACTTGTGCGTTGGACAGAACTACGAAGAAGTATTCCACTTTGAGGTATGATTATCATATAATAAACAAGAGGCAACGTTTTGCGTTGCCTCTTTTATTTTAACGGGTTATTTATTTTTGTTGAGTTTTTTAACAATCTTAAGATAAGCAAGGGACATGCCAAGCACTAAGAATACTAGAAGAATTATCCAGTAGAAAGAGCCCATGAAGTAGGGCATAACGTTACTAAACCCGAAAATTCCCGCGGGAGAATCGTAGTTAAGGAAGAAATAGGGGAAATTGTTTCCCATGCCGAAATTCCAATTTAAAACGTAACCCACTGCCGAAAATCCAAGATAATATAGGGGTGGTATTGCAGACCACAGGCAGTCTTTACCCTTAAAGGTTACCTCGCGAGCACTAAACAAGAAATCTACTATTGCAAGTACTGGTGTTACGACGTGTAGTAACATTTGCGTTAGAGAAAATGGGTTGAAAAGGTCGCTTGCAACGGCAAGGAAAGAGGGTACTAGTACAAAGCAATATACTATGCAGGTAAGGGAAATGGAAACGGTAAAAACTTGTTGTATCAAATATACCTTTTTACTAAAACCATATATTCCCTTTTTAAGGTTTACTATTTGAATAATGGCTAAGATGAGGGCAGTTAAAGCAATCCAAATATTGCTTTGGTTGGTAAAGTAAAGAATAAGCGAGCGACCACCCATAAAACCATCAACACCGACAACACAACCAATTAGCCCAGCCGTCGTGCTAATGAAGATGAGAAGTTTTAGAATTATGGAGGTTATAGTTCTCGTTTTGTTTTTCATGAAGTCTGCTCCTTTATTCAGCAAAAGAAAAAGCGCAGTGAATTGCGCTTTTAGTGGAATTATTCAGCAGTATAGTTGTCAAAGTAACCTTGTATGAATACGATGGGCGTTCCCTTATCTCCGGAGCCGGAGGTTAGGTCGCATAGAGAACCGATAAGGTCTGTAAGTCTACGTGGGGTGGTGCCTTCACTTACCATTTTTCCAACCAAGTTATCGTCTTTTTCAGAAATCTTATTCTTGATGGCTTGTTTTAATTCTTCGCCGGAAAGAGATGCAAAATCGTTGTCGGCAAGATATTTAAGTTTGAGTTCGTTGGGGGTACCTTCAAGACCGGAGGTGTATGCCGGAGCAACCACGGGGTCTGCTAGTTCCCAAATTTTACCAACGGGGTCTTTGAAAGCGCCGTCGCCGTAAACCATAACTTCCATGGTTTTGCCGGTTGCTTCCTTTAGTTTTGCTTGTATAGCGTCAACAACTACTTGGCAGTCGCGAGGGAATAGTTTTACGGTTTCCTCGGTTGCTTTGTTGGAGCCGAGTAGGCCGTATTGTTCGTTGCAACCGGAGCCGTTAATGGGGGCATTCATGATTTCATCAAGGCCAAGTACGATTTCGCCACCACTTGCCTTAAGTATTCTCTTGGTGCGAGCGCGAGTATGAATGTCACAAGTGAGAACGTTCTTTGTGTAGTTTAATATAGCACGAGGATTGTTTGCAAAAATGATTTCACATTCTGCGCCACAAGCCTCAACCAGGTCTTTGTAATATGCAACGTAGTCCATGCCGGTAAAGGTGTGTTTAACGTATCCAAAGAGGTTTCTATACGTTTCTAAATCAAGAACGTCTTTGTATGGATCTACACCCTTTTCATCTATCATATCATAACTGATGAGGTGGTTGCCAACTTCGTCGCTGGGGTATGAGAGCATAATAACGACCTTTTTTGCACCCTTAGCGATGCCACGAAGGCATATAGCAAAACGATTGCGACTAAGAATGGGGAATATTACGCCGACGGTACCACCGCCGAATTTGTTTTTAACGTCGGTAGCAATGTCGTCAACAGAGCAGTAGTTTCCTTGTGCTCTAGCAACTATTGCTTCGGTCATGGCAACTACGTCACGATCGTGAACGGTTAAGTTTTCTTCTTTTACAGCCTCTAAAATAGAATTGGTAACGATTTCAACTATATCGTCGCCCTGTCTAATGATGGGTGCGCGAACACCACGAGAAACTGTACCTATCATGCGTCCCATAGTAATTCTCCTAAGATGGAAGTTCATAAGTAAACTTATGACTTAAAAATTATACACTATTGGAGAAAAAACTCAATGCATTTTGTTAAAAAAATTTTATTTTTTTACTAATGATTACAAAGAAGTGGTCAGATTTCGTAAAAAGGTGGGGCTTTTCGCTGGTTTTTAAGGTTGATTTTTGTGAAACCGAGTGATATACTACGAGTGAATAAAACAATATTAGGAGACTCACGTGGCACTATTACTGGTTGTCATTTATATAACTTTCATATCTTTAGGACTGCCGGACAGTCTTTTTGGGGTTGCTTGGCCCCTTGCTCACCTAGAGTTTGGACTTCCCGAAAGTTTTGGCTCTATTTACTCCATAATAACGGCTCTTTGTGCCGGAAGCGTCAGTTTCTTTGCCGGCCCCATAATAAAGAAATTTGGTACGGGTATAGTTACGGCCGTGTCGGTTGTTATGACGGCGGTGGGCATGTTGATAATTAGTTTTGCGCCCAACGTTTACGTTATGATGCTGGGTTCCGTAATAGGTGGCTTGGGTTCGGGCGCAATAGACACCGGACTAAACAATTTTGTTTCTTTAAGGTATAAAGCCATACACATGAATTGGCTACATTGCTTTTGGGGTGTGGGTGTAACGGTAAGTCCACTAATAATGAGCATCTTCCTAAAAGACGGCACGTGGAAAGAGGGATACAGGACTATTTCTTACGTACAATTTGGCATATCACTAATTGTCATACTATCTCTCGTTCTTTGGAGAAAGTACGACAAGAGGGGTGCCGAAAATGTCAGTATGGAAGCCGAAACTACGGAAGCACCTCAAAAAATACCATTTAGTAAAATAATTCTTTTGCCAGGCGTTATTACCGGCATTGCAAGTCTTGGATTATATTGTGCAGTAGAATTTTTAATGGGCACTTGGGGTGCCAGTTATCTTATAAACGCAAGAGGAATGAGCGCAGACAAGGCCTCTCAAATGGTCGCTCTTTATTATGGTGGTATTATGATTGGTCGGTTTCTTTCCGGCATAGTATCTTTGCGTGTTAGCGACAGCAACCTCATTAGAGGTGGTGTTGGAGTTCTGCTATTTGGCGTAATAATGATAGCCATACCAAACATCGTAACTTTATATATTGGTATGATTGCTATCGGTGTAGGTTGTGGGCCCGTTTTCCCCTCTACCCTTCATGCAATACCGGAAAGATTTGGAAAAGAATACAGTACGCACCTAACCGGATATCATATGGGTGGCGCATATGCAATAGGCTTCTCTCTTCAAGTGGCATTTGGATATATTGCACCGGCAACTACTTTTGAGATTACTCCCTACGTGCTAATATGTCTAACTTTACTAATGATCTTAATGGTAGAGTTAACAAACCGAAAAACAAAAAAGCCTTGTTAAAGAAAAAGCAAGGCTTTACTTAACAATAATATTTTGATAGAATAGGAAAGGAAACTTGTTTGGTTTTTAAAAGGAAATCATAAGATGAAAAAGAGAATTGTAGTATCTGTTTTAATTTTAGTTTGTCTAGTATCGCTCTTGTTTGTAGGGCTGGTTGCTTGTGGGGATAAAACGAACAAACTTACTGCTCCCGTTGTAACCTTAAACGGCGACGTTGCATCATGGGGTGAAGTTCCAAATGCCATAGGATATGAAATCAGTTTGGGAGGCTCGCTCCTTAAGGTTGAAGCGACGGTTACAAGTAGAAAACTTGTTGACGGTGCAACCATAAAAGTAAGGGCTATGGGCGACGGCGATAGTTTTGAGAATAGCGACTGGAGTAACGTGGTAACCTATAGTATAAACAATTCCGTTTCCATGAACATCAACTTTGTGATGATAAACGATACCCACGGCGCCCTTACGGACTCTAGTGACGCGATCTCCATAGGTCGCGTGGATTCGCTTATTCAATCACTAAAGCAAGAAAAGGGGGACCAAATATTTATTCACAACGGAGATGCTTTCCAAGGCTCTTACGTGTCAGGGGAAACTTATGGTCGTTCTCTATTAGATGCGCTAAATGCAATGGAGTTAGATTGTTTTGTGCTAGGCAATCACGAGTTTGACTGGGGCCTAGACAAGATTGCCGCTTATGCGGACGGAGATACTACAAACGGAGAGGCAAATTTCCCGTTTTTAGGTGCCAATATCTTCTATAAAGGAACCCAAACTCGCCCCGATTGGATTGACTCTTATCATATTGTAGAGCAAGACGGAGCCAAGGTTGGCATAATAGGAATAATGGGACCCGAGCAAGAAAGTAGCATTCTAACAAGGTACGTTAAGGATTATGATTTTGTTGCGCCTTTGGGTATTGTGAGTGAAACGGCATCATACCTTAGAAATACGGAAAAGTGTGACGTTGTCGTTGTAGCAATGCACGAGTACGATACGGGGCTTACAAATAGTATAGGTAGGCTTACGGGCGACAGTATAATTGATGCCATCTTCTGCGCACACACTCATCGCAATATTTATGAAACCATTACGAGAAGGGACAAAAAGGAAATTCCTGTTGTACAATGTTATGATAAGAATGGCAACATGGCAGAAGTTGTACTAAACCTTGATGCAAACAAAACCTATCTTACGCATACTGCCACTAAGCATCGCCCCGAAAATTATAGTATTTCCACCAGGGTACAAGCAGTTATAGATGAATATCAACATCTAATAGACGAATCAAACGAAACGCTAGGATACGTTAACTACGGGCTTTCCGAGGACACCCTTGGAACATATGCTACCGAGGCTATTCTTGGGCATGAATACGCCCTAAACGTTTATGGCGATATAGACGTTTCCATAATTAATACTGGTGGCGTAAGAGCAGATATTAATGGTGGAGATATTACTAAAGCAGAAGTATTTGAGGTGTTCCCCTTTAATAACATGGTAGTCATTGTCAATATGTTGGGTGCCGATCTTAAAGAACTGTGCGAGGAGAATAGGAATTATTTCTATATTGGATGTGATAGCGCTATAGGAAGTTATAGCAATATTGATGACAATAATTACTATCAATTAGCCGTTATAGATTACGTATTTGAGGGAACTCGTTACGAGCAGTTTAAAGGTTTAGACCCAGATGACTACGTGCAAACCGACGTATTACTTCGCGATCTCTTATTAGATTATTTGGATGAGAAATTTAACTAAGAGAAAAAACAAAAAAGGAAGAAAGAAAAACTTCGATAGTAATTTCCCCAAGTTCTCTTGCTTTAAATTGGGAAAGCGAATCAAAGAAATTTACAAATAATTTAAAAGTTTTAGTTATACATGGAAGAGCAGAAGAACGAAAAAGACAAATTGAGTCAGCAAGTGAATAT
>JAZSKG010000004.1:0-1534 GCA_045534735.1 Candidatus Stercoripulliclostridium sp. | reverse complement strand
TGCAGGCCTTCGTGACGGCGCAAAGGAAATATATCTTCCCGAGGACAACAGAAAGGACTACAAGGAACTTCCCGAGGTTGTCAAAAAGAATATCAAGTTCCATTTCGTAACTAAGGTAGAGGAAGTTCTAAAGGGTGCAATAATATGGTAATAAAATCGGCAGAATTCGTAACCAGTGCAGGTACTGTGGAGCAAATCATAAAGGGTGACGTCGTAGAAATAGCCGTAGTAGGCAGATCTAACGTTGGAAAGTCAAGTTTCATAAACTTTATGTGCAACCATGGTAGGCTAGCCAAGACCAGTAAAGAGCCGGGCAGAACTAGGCTCATTAACTATTTTACCGTCAACAAGGGCGAATTTATGTTCGTTGACCTTCCGGGATATGGTTTTGCCAAGGTAAACGACAATGAAAAGGCAAAATGGGGCAAGATAATAGAAAATTATCTACGCGAAAGCACGGGGCTCAAAAACGTATTCGTACTTTTGGACATACGCAGAGAACCTAGCGCCGACGACGTACAGATGTTAAATTATCTTTACCACTTCAATATTCCCTTCACGATTATTGCAACCAAAGGGGATAAACTAAGTAGAAGCGCAGGACTCAAGCGCAAAAGAGAGATAGCCAATGCCCTCAAAGTGGGCTTTGATAACGTACTTCTCACCTCATCACTCAACAAGAGTGGCAAGGAGGAGGTTCTCAGTCGCATAGAGCACGTCATAGAAGTTGCCAAAATGCAAAAAGAGAACCCCATAGAAGAGGAATAAGAAAAAATGAAAATTTTTGCAATAAGCGACCTACATTTATCTTTTGACGACCAAAAGCCGATGAATATTTTCGGCTCCGTTTGGGATAACCATTGGGACGATATTGTCAAAAATTGGAATGAAAAGGTAGGAGAAGAGGATATAGTCTTAATTGCCGGCGATATCTCTTGGGCAATGAAACTGGAGGAAGTAAAAAGCGACCTTGACCTCATAGGTGCGCTAAAGGGCAAAAAAATAATTATAAGGGGTAATCACGACTATTGGTGGTCCAGTTACAAGAAGGTAAAGGATATACTTCCGGAGGGTATGTATGCCATTCAAAACAATGCTTTCAAGTTTGGAAACTACGTAATATGTGGCACCCGTGGTTGGAGTGTTCCCGAAATAGGAGTGGAAAGCGATCCCCAAGACGTAAAACTTTACGAACGCGAAAAACTCCGTTTAGAAATGAGCCTTAAGGAAGCAAAGAGCATGCAAGAAGAGGGGGACGTAATTATTGCAATGATGCACTTCCCACCCTTCAACTCACGTTATCTTTCCTCTTATTACACCGATCTTTTCAAAGAATACGGCGTTCATTCCGTAGTTTACGGACACCTTCACGGCGCCCAAAGTCGCACTCAACTTATCTACGATAAGCAAGGTATTAAGTATTACTTGACCTCGTGTGATAAACTTAGTAATGTACTTCAGCCCATTATAGAGTAGACTTCGTATTTTAGCGCATTACATTGTTAAAAGAACCTCCGACTGCGAGTTACGTACC
>JAZSKG010000015.1:0-1911 GCA_045534735.1 Candidatus Stercoripulliclostridium sp. | reverse complement strand
ACTTGTAAGTCTAGCACCAATACCTTCTGCACCGGTTACAACTTCGTAGTTAATTTTGTAACCCTCAAATTCGGGGTGAGATTTAATAAGTTTAGCAATTGCAATTGCTGGACTTCCATCCGGCACACATACGTTTATAACTATTTTGCCATCTTCCTTTTGTAAACCATCGTTATTACCACAACTTACCAAAGTAAATAAAGTAAGTGTACATATAAGTAAGGTTACGACTAGAGTAAGAGATATTTTTTTCTTCATAATTAACACTTCCTTTTATTTTATTTCTATATTTGTTACCGCACTTTTGACAACAACGTTATTAAGTCTACCCAACTTGCCGGTTAATGCGGATATTTTCTCATTTGCACCCTCTACAACTATACTGATGGCATGAATTCCATGCGCTCTATCCGGTATTCCCATTCTGCCTAGGATGATATCGCCATACTCAGATAGTAGAGTTTGTACTTCCGGAACAACAATTTTATCTGTTATTATTATTCCAACAACACCAATTTTGTCCATATAAAAAGTCTCCTTCGCGACGGAAAGAGACTATAATAATAGCATAGTAAAATAAAACTATATTATTACAAACTTACTCTCCGAACGCATCATCGATACAGGTTGTTTTGTTAATTTAATTATAATATTAAATAGTTTCGTGTGTCAATAATTTTTCTGATATTCTATCATAAACTTTAATGCTTGTTGTATCTACGGCTACTTTTAGATTAATACCGGAGCCAAAAGTAGCAATTTTTTCGCCATCACTTGATGCATAAATATATTGTCCATTGCCTAGGTAAAACTTATGTGTTCTATCAAAACTATAACCATTTTCGCAAGGAATTAAAGAATAACTTACAAAAACCTCGTTATGAGAATATGGTTCACATAGTTTTAAAGAGCAATTTTTAAGTGAAATGATTCCATTGGAAACACTAAAGAGGTGCCTATTTTTCTCTGGATTAACGTATTGGTCAACAAATAACGTGTTCGGGTTATTTCTAATTTCTTCAACGCTACCAATTTGGTCTTGATAGCCGGAATTAAGTATAAGTACCCTATCTCCAAAAGCAAAGGCCTCTTCAACACTATCTGTTGCAAATATAACGTTGCCCGGTATATTTCTAAGTTTGGGCAAAAACTTTTCAAAAAGATTTTTTCTTTCTATTCCATTGGCAAGGGAAAAAACGTCGTCAATTAAAGTTAGACCACTATCTCTTAACGCAACCCTAGCAAGGGATAGCGCAATAATTTCCGGAGTAAAAAGCCTATATGCATACTCGTTTAAAAATGGATCTAATCCATATTCTTTAGCAACCGAATAAACCTTATTAATGCGTTCGTTTTTCTCTATTTTTTGCCTTACCTAAATCATCAGCCGTCATGAGCACAATTGCACATCTTACATCAGAATTCTCTTTTATTTTGTCAATTATAGTCTTAATACCCATATTGGCAGTTAAGTGAAGAATTATTGGCTCTAAATCTAAACTTCTAAGCCAGTTCGCCATATTATATTTCAGCGTTTCATCGTGACCGTGCACAATAAAAATCTTTTTATTGTTAGTTATGCTTAGATTTTTCGTTTCTTCGGTATCTTTTATTATGTACTGATCAATATTATCCTTTAAAATAACGAGTTTGGAGCTTAAATCATCAAATGCCCTTTCGTCATGCAAGCCGCCAAAGGCATTAAAAGCAACAACTATTTCGGCGATAAAATCATCCTGTTTGAGCTTTTTTAATTCGTACAGCATCATGTTTTTCCATGAAATAAACTTTTTATCACTGATTATAGTTTTAATTCCTGCATAGGAAGGGGTTAATCGGTTTTTTATTTCAGGTATCATATTAATAAGTTCAATAATCTTCATAGTAGTTTCACCTAACTCTGCCCTCATA
>JAZSKG010000295.1:0-2990 GCA_045534735.1 Candidatus Stercoripulliclostridium sp. | reverse complement strand
GTCTGCACCCTTCCAGTACCAAAAAAAATAGCAAGTCTTGCGACTTGCTATTTTATTGGTAGCGGGGGAAGGACTTGAACCAACGACCTTCAGGTTATGAGCCTGACGAGCTACCCAACCGCTCTACCCCGCGTTATAGTGCCTATATAATATAGCAATATAAATTTGGTTTGTCAACCAAAAAATAGGGTTAATTTGCATAAAATATCATTGGCGACGTAAATTTTTGTAGAAAATTAGTATTTTATATGGATAATTGTACTAAACGTGGAAATTGCGCTTTAATTCACTAATAATGGTTTTAGCATAAAAAGCAAAAAGCATAACGAGCATTATAGCGCCAAGGGAGGCAGTTGCAATGCTTAATGGATGGAATGATTTATCTAGGGCAAAATCTACGACAAATGGAAGAAAACCAAGAAGTGCAATGCTTATTAGGTTCAAAAGATATTTGGAGGGTTTTTTATAATTTATCAGGAAGAAAATTCCCATTATTATCATGGAAACAAGGTATATGAAAGGAAGAATTATTTCAAATATAACTTGTGGTTCGGGAATAATTCTACGCGTGCTTATGGCGACTATGGAAAGTAAAATTGCTTGGAATAAAACCTTTTGTGGGAAAAGATTGGCGCTCTTTATGGTGCTTCTAAGGAAAAGATAAAAGTATGCCAGCAAGGAGAGAACGAACCAACTAGCATATATATTTTTAAAGACAATTAACTCTACCATTAGAAAACAAACGACTATGGCAAGAGAGCAAAGCAAATATACTTTATCAAAAAGAGTGCCGGAAAGAGCAGGGAGTTTTCCACGCTTAGGAAAATCTAAGGGGGTTTTCTTTATCTCCTCCTTACTTATCCCTGCATCTATTAGGCTTTTGTGGCAAAGTGGGCAAGTATCCGTTCTTGTGGATATGCTCACTTCACAATAAGGGCATTTTATCATTATTTAATGGGGGGTTACTTTTACACCTTCACGCGTATCAAGAACGTTGTATCCAAGTGCAGTAATTTGTCCACGGATGCTGTCTGCAAGAGCGAAGTCCTTGTTTTTCTTGGCTTCCTTTCTCTTTTCTACAAGGTCCATTACCTCTTGGGGAACGTCTATGGTTTCTTCCTTAATTGCGGGTAGAACGTCTAAAGAAAGGCCGAACTCCTTGTCAAAGTAAAGAGCGAGTTCGTAAATATCTTTAGATTTTGGTTCTTTTATTGCAGTAAACAAGATACCAAGGGCGAGAGGAACGTTTATATCGTCTTCTATGGCTGCGTGGAAATCTTGCTTGTATTTTGCAATAGTGTCGGGGTTGGTGGGGGTGCCGGATGCCTTGTGTTGAGCAAGTGCTTGCATTAGTCTTTCACGACTGGTCTTGGCGGCGTCAAGTCCGTCAAAGGTGAAGTTTAGTTTCTTTCTGTAGTGAGTGTTAAGGCAGAAGAAACGGAAGTCAAGGGGGCTATATCCCTTTTCTTCAAGTTGTGCTATGGTATAGGTGTTACCAAGGCTCTTACTCATTTTACCATTATCTACGAGCATGAATTCGCCGTGAATCCAGTAGTTAACACTCTTTTCGCCGGTGATTGCTTCGTTCTGTGCTATTTCATTTTCGTGGTGAATCGGAATATGGTCTACGCCACCGGAGTGGATATCAAAGGTTTTACCTAGGTATTTTTGGCTCATAGCAGAGCATTCAATGTGCCAACCGGGATAGCCCATTCCCCAAGGAGATTGCCATTGCATAATGTGTAAGGGATCTGCCTTTTTCCAAAGAGCAAAATCTGCAGGGTGGCGTTTTTCGTCGTTAACCTCAACTCTTGCTCCTGCGAGTTGGTCGTCAAGGTTGGCGCGTGATAGACAGCCGTAGTTTGGGAATTTGGCAATATCAAAATAGATGCCGTCGCTGGTTTCGTAACTAAAGCCGTGAGCCTCAAGGTCAAGCACGTAGTTAATCATATCGTCAATGTGCTCGGTTGCCTTAGCGATAATTTCGGGCTTGCCAATGTTTAATTTCTTTAGATCCTCAAAGAATATTTTAGAGTAGTATTCTGCAATTTCCCAAGGGGTTTTATTTTGTTTCTTTGCTGCAACGGCCATCTTGTCTTCGCCGTCGTCGCTGTCTGCCATAAGGTGACCAACGTCCGTTATGTTCATAACGCCCTTGATTTTGTATCCGGAAAGTTTTAACGTACGTCTAATGAGGTCCATAAAGATATAGGTACGTAGGTTTCCTATGTGTGCATAGTTATATACGGTGGGACCGCAAGAGTACATGGTAACAAACTTGGGGTTTATGGGTTTAAATTCTTCTTTTTGCCTAGATAAGGTATTGTAAAAACGTAACATAGTCTAGTCCTTTTTTGATATATTTTCTTGAATTTCGTTAGATATTGAGTATTTGCAAGATTGAACGCCGAGTTTCTCTTCAAGCGCAATAATGCGGTTGTTTAGGCGAGCAAACTCTTCTAAAATGGGGTCGGGGAGTTTTTGATCAAGGTCGTTTATTTTCTCTCCATATTGACGTACGATTCTACCCGGAATACCAACGATTGTTGAGTGTGGTGGAACGTCTTTGAGTACAACTGAGCCCGCTCCGACCTTAACGTAATCGCCTATGGTTACGGGACCTAAAACCTTAGCACCTGCAGAAATCATGACGTGAGAACCGATAGTGGGGTGACGTTTACCCACGTCTTTTCCCGTACCACCGAGAGTAACTCCCTGGTAGATGGTAACGTCGTCGCCAATTTCTGTTGTTTCACCTATAACTACACCTGCGCCGTGGTCTATGAACACTCTATCGCCTATTTTTGCACCGGGGTGAATTTCTATACCTGTTACTCGCCTTGCGCGTTGAGAAATCATTCTAGCAAGCAAACGAAAGTTGCGCTTGTGTAAAGAATGAGCAAGACGGTAGTAGGCTAGTGCCTTAACCCCACTATACGTGAGTAGAATTTCCAGTTTGCTTTTTGCCGCAGGATCCTTTTCTATGGCGA
>JAZSKG010000177.1:0-4965 GCA_045534735.1 Candidatus Stercoripulliclostridium sp. | reverse complement strand
TATACTACATAAATATATTTATTTCAATAATAATTTCTATATATAGGCACCAGTCTATTGACAAATTCAAATACTTTTGATATTATCTTAAACATTAAATTCTACAAGGAGGTACACTATGCTTAAGCACCCCATTCCCACAAAAATCTATTTAACCGAAGAAGAGATGCCTAGCGCATGGTATAACCTTCGTGCAGACATGAAAAAACTTCCCCCTCTACTTAACCCTCAAACCAAAGAACCTTGCACAAAGGAAGAATTAGAACTCATATTCTCTAAGGGTTGTGTGGAGCAAGAATTAAACGATACTGATAGATATATTCCTATCCCTGATGAAATTAGAGATTTCTACACCATGTATCGCCCCTCTCCTTTGGTACGCGCATATTGGTTAGAAAAGGCTCTTGGCACTCCTGCAGAAATATACTACAAGAGTGAAGGAAACAATACTTCCGGTTCACATAAACTCAATAGTGCAGTTGCCCAAGCATATTATGCTAAAGAAGAAGGCATTGCTTCCCTTACGACCGAGACAGGCGCCGGTCAATGGGGCACGGCACTTTCCATGGCTTGTGCGTTTTACGGCATAGACCTTACCGTATATATGGTTAAGGTAAGTTCGGAGCAAAAGCCTTTTAGAAGAGAGGTTATGCGCACTTACGGTGCAAAGGTTATACCCTCTCCCTCCGAAACGACAAAAGTAGGAAGAGCAATTCTCGCTAAGCACCCCGGCACCGGTGGTTCTCTTGGTTGCGCTATTAGTGAAGCGGTAGAAGTTGCTACTTCCACTCCCAACTGTCGTTATGGATTGGGTTCCGTACTAAATCACGTATTACTACACCAATCAATCATTGGTTTAGAAAGTAAAATTGCGCTAGAAAAATATGGCGTTAAACCCGATATCATTATTGGTTGCGCCGGTGGTGGCTCTAATCTAGGTGGCCTTATAGCACCATTTATGGGAGAAAAACTACGTGCTGAAAAGGATTATCGTTTCATAGCAGTAGAGCCAAAATCCTGTCCTTCACTTACTAGAGGCAAGTACGTATATGACTTTGGCGATACCGGTAGAATTACACCTTTAATGAAGATGTATACCTTAGGTCACGATTTCATACCCTCTGCCAGCCACTCAGGTGGTCTACGTTACCACGGCATGAATCCTACCATCAGTGCCCTTTACAACCAAGGATACATGGAAGCAACGTCCGTTGAGCAAACCAAGGTATTTGAAGCAGCAACCTTGTTCGCTAAGACCGAAGGCATACTCCCTGCTCCCGAATCTTCACATGCCATTCGCGTAGCAATAGACGAGGCATTAAAGTGCAAAGAAACGGGCGAAAAGAAGGTTATACTATTTGGCTTAACCGGAACCGGCTACTTTGACCTTGCAGCATACAAACGCTTTAACGACAAAGAAATGGGCGACTACGTTCCAACCGATGAAGAGATAGCAAACTCACTAGCAAAACTATAAAAGAAAAAGGAAGTCAAACGACTTCCTTTTTTAATTCATATAATTTTATTTGCGACGAAGCATATACCAGTAACCATTGGGATTGTTGGGAATGGGTTCCTTGTGTTCTACGTATTCCGGTAGGAATGGCAGTAGTTTAGCCATTAATTGAGAAATGTTTTTAGACTCGTAATTTTCAGGTATAAAGTCGGCAAATTGTCTTTTCATACGACTGCCTATGTTACTATAATATGCTACACCCTCCTCACTAGACTCTATGTCGTTTTCTATTATATCCCTAAGGGCTAAAAGTTTTTCCTTTTCTAGTATGCAAACAGGCTTTTTAGGTGCATTGGGCTTCGCATTTTGTTTTTTGGATTTAGTTGATTTAGCACTCTTAGAGGTGTCCTTTTTCGTGTTTTTAGGAGCCTTAATTTCCTTAACATCAAGTTTTATATCTTCCTTAATCTCCTCTAAAATCTCTTGTGGCTCTTCTTCTATACTCTCGCCAAGATATAAGAATTCCGAGAAAGCATTAACGAATTCCTGTATTGCACGACTTCTTTCGCCCATACCGATTACTTCCTTGTTTTGCTCTCTTAACTCTTGGGCTAGACGAGTAAAATCAGAATCGTTTGAGACCAAACAGAAGGTGTTAATGTATGGCTTTTCATACAGTATCTTCATTGCTTGTATGGTTAACGCGATATCCGAAGTATTCTTTCCCACAACGTAACTAAATTGTTGCACTGCCGTCATTGAGTAGCGACTTGCCTCGTTGCGCCAGCCTTCTATTTGTTTGGTGCGATATACGTACTTTCCATTTGTTTTGGTCTGTGCTCCGGTTATTTTAGTCCAATCAGCGACGACCACTTTAACAAGAATTTTACCCTTCTTTTCCATGGTGTCTATAATTTGACGAGCATTTTTAAAAGATACGTTTTCTGCATCTATGAGTATTGCAATTTTTGAATGTTTGTCGTATTCCATGATGTGTCCTTTTTTTATTTATTGTGCGCGTAATGCGTCTATTGGATTAAGTTTTGAAGCCTTTCTTGCAGGGAGTATTCCGAATATCAAACCAACGCTAACGGAGAAACCTACGGCAAGCAATACGGTAGATGCTTGGAATGTAAAGGTGTATCCTATTAAAATAGATGCAACGTAGGCTATTGCCACACCCAATCCAACGCCTAATACCCCACCAAGCATACTTATGATGACTGCTTCAACCAAGAATTGAACCAGTATGGTAGAAGGCTTTGCTCCCAGTGCCTTTCTTAAGCCTATCTCCATAGTCCTTTCACTTACGGAAACAAGCATCATATTCATTATGCCTATGCCACCAACAAGCAATGCTATTGCGGCAATACCACCCAACATTCCCAGTATAAGGTCGGTTATTGTAACAACTATATCCATTACTTCTTGCTGATTTATTATACTATATCCCTTTTGGCTTCCCATGATTTCAGCGCAATGGTCTTCCATGTGTGAAACCACTATGTTCATATCGCTACCTTCGCTTACAACGGCATCAAAGGTTTTAACAAGTCCCATTTCTAGGTCTCTCATTGCCGTAGTATAGGGAACCATAAGTGCATAATTGCCAAGTGTATCCAATCCTACAAGTTCGTTCATTATGCCAACTATGACAAAGTCCATATTGTGAATTTTTATGGTTTCACCTACTGGGTTATAGTTACCATACAGATTCTTCCAAATGCCATAACCTAGCACACAAACGTGCGTTGCGTGGTCTATGTCGTCAACACTAACCATTCTGCCGGCCTTTAGCGTATCATTAGAAACAAGTTCAAAATAATAACTATTAACCCCCATAACGCGAGTATATGAAGTATACACGTAGTTATAGTTTGACTTGGTTTCGCCGGGCACTAAAGTATACGTAAGATTTTTTCTAACGAGTGGTGACACACCATCTACGCCGTCAATCTCCAAGAAAGATTCCATTTCTGCATCCGTGAAACCTTTCTTGAGATCGGTATTGGTAATTTCCACAGACACGCGATTGCCACCAAGACCGGAAAGTTGGTCTATAACCGACGTGGTAACACCTTGCCCAATGGTAATAAGTGCAATAATAGAAGTAATACCTATGATGATACCAAGAGTCGTGAGGAAAGTACGCATCTTGTTCATAAGTAGATTTTTGAAACTCATCGTAATAATATCTTTAAACATTCATGAGTCTCCTTCTTCTGCGCTCTCTTAACGTAGGCTCGGCAATTGCGTCTTCGTGCTTTACGCCGTCTTCATTATAAAGCACCTCGTATTCTTCTTGAGAATAAATCTTACCATCTAGAATATGTACGATTCTCCCTGCTTGCCTTGCAATTTTGGGATCGTGGGTAATCATTATTATGGTCTTACCCTCTTTATTAAGTTCTTTAAAGAGTTCCATTATTTGGGCGCCCGTCGCTTGATCTAATGCGCCGGTAGGCTCGTCGGCTAAAATGATGGAAGGTTCCGTTACCATGGCGCGAGCAATGGCAACACGTTGCTGTTGACCACCGGACAATTGCTTAGGGTTGTTGTTCATCTTATCCCCAAGTCCTACCTTGTTTAAAAGTCCCATTGCCCTTTGCTTTCTTTCCTTGCCCGGAACCCTAGCATAAATTAACGGTAATATTACGTTATCCAGTGCGCTCATTCTACCAAGTAATTGAAAGTTTTGGAAAACAAAGCCTATGTCGTGATTTCTGACCGCCGCCAATTCCTTATCCTTTAATTTACTTATATCTCTGCCGTTTAACACGTAACTACCGCTTGAAGCCACGTCAAGGCAACCTATGATATTCATAAGTGTACTTTTTCCACTACCGGATGGTCCTAAGACGGCTACGAATTCGCGCTGATAGACCTCAAAATCAACGTCAAACAGCACTTGTAGTTCCTCTTCACCCATCGGGTAGGATTTATTTATTCCTTTCATAGAAAGGACTGGTTTGCGCGAATTAAACATATTAACCTAGAATTGAACTAATGAGTGAGGATTCTGCCTTATAGACTATTTTGTCGCCCTCAACAAGTGCGCCTTCGTCTTTTGCGTCCTTAATTTCCACAGCGGCCTCCGAGCCTGTAGATAGTAATACTTTTACGTATACTCTTATCTCCTTATTGTCGCGCTTAACCAAAACGTATGGGTTCTTCGCATCATCGTAGAATATACACTTAGTCGGGATTATAAGTTTATCTATAATCGCAGTTTTTTGAATTTTAACGGCAACCGAATAATTTTCAAGCACTTCTTCCCTTATTACTCTATCCGTTATATCTATTCCCAGAGCCTCTACGTTTTCCGGAGTTAAATCTTCATCATAATAGTCGTAAGCCGAGTATTTGAGTTCCAACTCGCCCTTTTTCTTAGCAACTTGGGCTGCTGTGGAATGTAGATTGTCTTCGTTGGTAAGATCTAGTACTTTTTCTACCCCGAAAACTATCTTTGCTTGTATAGCATAGTATGCTATTCCAGAACTATAACTACC
>JAZSKG010000226.1:0-2992 GCA_045534735.1 Candidatus Stercoripulliclostridium sp. | reverse complement strand
CATCAGTAATAATCAAACTATTGCTTATTTTTTTCATTTTGTTTTCGTTTTCAATAATTTCTATATTTCTACTGCTATCCCAGTCGTTTCTTTCTATCATTTCAGCAATGGTAGTTGCGTCCTCTATGGAATAGAAGAATTTGTTGCCTCTTACTATTAGCGTTGCCTTATACGTACTACCTAATGAATGAAGTGCATCTTCACCATAACCGGAATCTATTACCCATGATGCCAAATCTTCGTTATACTTAACGTTGAGACTGCCAATGGTCCAACCTATGAAGTCTTTACCCATCTCTTGTGGGTTTTGAACGATTTGTTCAACGTTTATAACGGAACCGTGCTTCTTGGTTTGCTTGTCGTATTCGCCTAGTTGTTTATAGCGCTCGTTGGTTGCTCTATTAATGAACTCTATGGAATATGTGTTAATAGTCCATTCGGGATTAGCCCTCAAGTCTTGGGTTACGTTATTAATATCAAATCCTTCGGTGTTGCCGGGGGTGGTGACGGCTACCCAGTTGGAAAGAGTGTATCCCTCTCTTATGGGTAGGTCTACTCCTACAGGATAGGTTGCAGGTTTACCATGTTCAACTTGAGTTACTGCGTACGTTCTACCGTCATAAGCCCAAGTTACTTCATAGTAAACGGGGCTAAATATTGCCATATAATCGGTATCTTCGGTTATTATTTGATCTAATGGCTTATCCCAACCTTCAAACACTTTACCTACGATAACGGGATCGGGAATGGTAACGGTTATTTTTTCGCCGTGAGGAATACCACTTACCGTGTAAGAAATAGTACCAACGCTAGAATAGAAGTTTACGGTATAAGTCTTTTGGACATAGAAAATTTCTAATGCTAAATCGCTAAGCACAGGGGCTGATGCATCGTAGGCGTTAGATTGACCACGAATACGCCAAGCACCGTTCATACCTACCTTCTCTTCTATTTGAGGCAATTCGTTAACGTTAATAGTCCTTCCATTAATAACGCTTAACGTGCCAATAATATAGTTGTCGTCGTTGTAAAGTTGAATGGTATGTATCTTTGACCATTTTGCATAAAGGCTTAGAACAACTTTACTTTTGTTAGTTGTCGTATTAAAGAGAGCCTCGGCCTCCTCTTTAGTTTGAACGTTAGTGTTGGCAAGAATGGTATCGGCATTAACGATTTCCGTTGCCGTTTGCCAACTCTTAGTAAACGCACTATCGGTGTACCAACCTTCAAAGTGATATCCAACGTAGGTAGGGTTAAGTTTTTCTCTATCACCCAAATTGGTTGAGCCGACTACGTCGTCGTAGTTAGCCTCTACTCTAAAGTTATCGCCGTGGTTGGTATATACTTCAACAACGTAACTGTTAGGTTTGAAACTTGCGTATACGTTGGTATCGCTGGTGATGGTTTCGTAAGCACCATCCTCGTCTTGAGAGATTCCGTCCCACTTTAAGAAGGTATATCCCAAACGAGCGGGGGCAGTATCGGGCATTACGGCATATTCGTCGTACTCAACTTCTTGAGGATTGGTAAAGTTTTCCGCCTCAAATATGCTACCTTCATTGTAGAAAGTAACCATATACTTAATTTTGCTAAACTTAACGCGAACTTCTAAATCCGTGCTTATAGCCGTTAAATTGCTACTGGTCAAAGGATCTCGCCCAATGAACCATTGTCCAACGTGTCCTACCTTAGTGGGAAGCGGTGAAATAGGTGCACTTTCTCCAGCACGAACTTGAATGGTATCGTAAAGAGAATTGTCTTCATTGTAGAATCTAACGTAATAAAGATTTGTCCACTTTGCATAAAGAGCAGTTTCGCCGGTAACTCTAGAGGTGTCAAAATTCCATTTGTTAACGCCGTCACGATCGGTGTACCAGCCGTCAAATGCATAACGACTTTCATCTCCGGGAATATTAAGAACGTGGTCGGGGTCACTAGGTACATTAACCGGGTTATTGTAGGTTATTCCCTTAATTACTGTATGAACGTCTTGGTCGTCACTACTGCAGTTTCTGTAGAACGTTACGTCGTACTTATTGGTGGTATATCTTGCTTCAATATTGAGGTTTGAAACAACGCCGTCGGCAAGATTATAGGACCAACCTGAGAAGTGCTTAGTACCATCTGGGCTAAGTTGAGGAACGCCAAGATTCTTTATTTCGTCCACTTGGTCATAAATACCGTTTCCGTTGGCATCGGTAAAGGTTTCACCTTGGTCGTATAATCCGTTATCGTTAGCATCGGTAAAGGCTTCTGCAAGTCTGGTACCGTGTTGTACATCAAATTCTTTAAGAACGATTGGGGTTACGCCGTCTGCGTCCATATAGTAAAAAGACACCGTATACTTAGCATGCTCGTATATGGCGTGTACTTCAATGGGGCTATAAACGTTAGTAAATGATTCGCGATCCCATCTTCCCTTCATTCCTTCTACCGGAGGAAGCGTGGGGATATTGGTTAAGGTATCGCCCTCTTTAACGTATTTAGTTACAGGATCGGGCTTAGGCTTGTTGTATTCGTCGCTATAGTGGAATGTGATAGGATATAACTTTGCCCACTTTGCATAAAGGGTGGTGTCGGCTATAACTTTTTCGGTATTGAAGTTCCACAAGTTATCGTAAGTGCTTTCCTTGTACCAACCGTCAAATACGTATCCTTCTCTAACTGGGTCGTTGGGAGCAGTAATACTTGCATAATCGCCAACACCGATAGGATCTATTTTTTGGCCCTCGCCCGTCATGAAGGTAACGGTGTGTTTTGCCGAGGTTTCATTGGGGTTAGATACACTAACGGTTATGGTGGTAGCAACTCCTTTGTATTCTATTACTACGTTCAAGGTCTCGGTTACTTTATCGGTTTTAAAATTGAGGACTTTAATGTGTTCTCTTGCTTCGGAAGCGACCACGGTATAAGTTTCTCCGTCAGTGCGAGTGACAACGAGTTCTAGGCCGGTTAGGTCTAGTTCTTCACCAATAACGTATTCGGTTTTGTA
>JAZSKG010000174.1:0-1784 GCA_045534735.1 Candidatus Stercoripulliclostridium sp. | reverse complement strand
AGATGATATGAAAACAACTGTAATTTTTGCTGATTCTGAACCTTATTATTTAGCAGAAAGAGAATCAGATAAAAACTACATTAAACACTTACTTGAAACTACACCTTGTACATTTGAAACTGCTGATTATAATGCTGCGATAAGAGCAGTTACTTCTATATTAGAATATAATTCTGATGCAACTGTTCTAATCTTGCGCGCAGGCACACATCTTGTAGAGATGGGCCTCTATAAGGATGGTGCACTAGTTGATTACGACTACTTCAACTTGCGCGTAGAGAAAGCAACTGCCGTTTGGTACGTAAGCAACGTTGCAAGTAGCGAAGTTATTACTCACGCATCTGGCATCCAACTACCCTTGTACGATATTTACAAAGATTATGAGGGACAAGGAAGTGAAGACAAGAACTTGGTTGATAGTGGAATTGCAAACAACTATGGATATAAGATTGGTGCTCAACGTCAACCTAGTTCAGCATTACCTTTCTCTTACTTTAGCGCAACGTTTGCTTTAGAGCCTAGCGCAACTTATGATTCAGATAGCAATACCGCTACGTACAAGATGGGACAATACGAAACCTATTTTGAACTATTCTCAAGTACAAATTACGGTACGGTAGATGAAGCATGGGATAATTCGGATGAAACATACCAAGGTGCAGAAATTGTCTTCACACGTAGACAAACGGAAGACGTGCTCTTTGGCGAAGTAAACGACAAGTATTCCTATGACGTAAGACTTTCATACTACGTAAATGGTAAATCTGCAAACCAAGTAATTGCTACCGGCTTAACCAATACAGCGTTTGAAGTTGTTGTATACAATGATAGAAATAGCCATTACTATGGTGATAACGGCATTATTGTAATCCTAAGAAGTCTAGATGGAACTATAGAACATAAAGAAGCATTCAACGCTGGTGAGTTGTACGCGGACGATGCCGGAATTTATCCTCAAATATTTGGTCAAGGTGATAGAGTTACTATGTACGGAGCAAACTTTGATGAAGTATACGTAGGGGATCGCGATTATCTATTAGACGGTCAATATAAGGGCTCTATTGAGGCATTAACGCTTGGAAGTGGTGAGAACATAACTTTGGCTGATAATGCTAAGAACGCGCTTTATAGCATGTATGACAACCTCATCCTAGACTTTAACGTAGCAAGTGGTTCTTATGTGGATGGAAACAAGATCACGTTCAATCTTGCCGGAAGTGAAGTTGATGGAAGAGGAAAGGGTATTACTTTAGAATACAACCTAGCAAACAACAGTCTAGTATTTACCTTCTACAAGAACGGTGACGTATCTAGAAGTCAAGTATGGGGACTGAGTGGTAGCGTTGAAGGCAAACACTTACTAAGAGTAATATTTGATAAGGAATTAACGCAAGCCAAAGCAAACAATTACGTTGGTGGTGAAAATGCAAGAGACCTAACCTTCGCCGGAAACAAAGTAACCAATAACGTGAATAATGTAATCGTTCATTATACAACCGTTAAGGTAGTAATGGATGGCGCAGTAAAAGAGTTCTATGTTCCATTGTACGACGATTTAGGATGCTGGGTATTGAGCGATGGTGGAACTGCAAGCGATAATAACCAATATTCTGAAGCAACGTATCCCGGATACACTCCAACCTTCTTGCCAGCATACAGTTATACTTCCGTAGAAACAAATGTAGAAAATGCGGTAACTATCAACAAGTATAGTGTAAGCAAGGGTGAAGACAATAGTTATCTTGAAAACGCCATAACGGAGTCTCCAAGAATCTAAAATCGCA
>JAZSKG010000122.1:0-2085 GCA_045534735.1 Candidatus Stercoripulliclostridium sp. | reverse complement strand
AAGCCGGGGATTAGACGCTTAAATGAGTTGGTTGAAGGATTGGTTAGAGCGCAAAGAGAAGCAATGTGCTTTAACAAACCACCCATGAAGTAATGAGCAGTTTTGCTTAGTTTTGCGTAACCATCGTCGTCGGCAAATAGGGGTTTGCCGTCTTTTAGAAGTAGCATATGAACGTGCATACCACTACCTGCTTCGCCGTAGATGGGCTTAGGCATAAAGGTTGCAGTTTTACCATATTTGATTGCCGTATTGCGGATTATGTATTTAATCCACATAGTGGCGTCTGCCATTTTAGTCATTTCGCCAAGTTGGGGTTCAATTTCAAACTGACCACTTGCAGCAACTTCGGGGTGATGGTAATTAATTTCTATACCAGCATCTTTCATATGCATGCACATTTCACTACGAAGTTCATAGGTTTGGTCAAAGGGTTTAGCAATGTGGTAAGCCTTTTGTTTGGGAACTATTACACCATCGCCGGAAACGTCGCTATTCCAGTAAGATTGTTTAGCATCAACGTTGACTCCAATGGAATTGGGAGCAACTTGCCAACCTACGTTATCAAAGACGTAGAACTCAAACTCAGGGAGGATGAGCATAGTGTCTGCGATGCCTAAATCTTGCATATATTTATTTGCAGCAATAACTATGTTGCGGGGGTATTGTGCAAGGGGGCGATTTTCCGGGCTATCTATAATCATAGCGTTACCGGTCATGGAAAGTGTGGGTATGGAGCAGAATGGGTCAACGACGGCGGTATTTGGATCGGGAATGAAGACCATATCGCTTTTTTCCACAACGGCATAGCCGTAGTTAGAAGCATCAAAGCCTATACCGGATTTTAGTATGTCCTCGTTAAAGTTTTCTGCGGGGATAGTAACGTGACGATATTGGCCATTGATATCAACCATTTTAAAGTCAACCATTTTGATGTCGTTTTCTTTAATGATAGTAAGAACGTCGTTAATGTTTTTAGCCATAGTGAACTCCCAAAATATTATTGTAAATAATATATCAAAAAAGTTTTCTCAAGTCAATACGTAAGTATAAAAGTATGGGGCAAAAGGTCAAAATGCATCTAGATTTTTTGATAGCACTATGATATAATAAATTTGATAGGAGAGATGATATGACTAAACTTTACAAAAAGAGTGAGATTTGGTTTTCCGTTATATGGATAGTAGTATACGTAGTAGGTGCCAGTTTAACTGATACTTTTTCTAGCATGCTGGGGGTAGAGAAATGTTTAACTTTACCTTTTTTAGTGATTATGAGTGCGGTACTTACCGTATGGATATTTAAAAATAAACTAAATGATAAGTACGGCTTATGTAAGACGGACGTGGACCTAAAATACTTTTTGTATTTTCTACCACTTTTAGTGCTAATTTCCGTAAACTTCTGGTTTGGGGTAAACGTAAGCCTTTCCATAGTGGAAGTTATTTTGTTCATATTCTCCATGATACTTGTTGGATACCTAGAAGAAATAATTTTTAGGGGACTACTCTTTAAGGCTATGGCAAAGGATAGTTTAAAGTGGGCAATAGTGGTATCATCCTTGACCTTTGGAATAGGGCACATAGTAAACCTTATTTCAAGTGGTGGAGAGCATTTGGTTGCAAATTTATGTCAAATAGTATATGCAACTGCAGTAGGTTTCTTGTTTGTAATAATGTTCCACCGTGGTAAGACGTTGATTCCATGCATAGTGGCACATAGTTTAGTAAACGCAACTTCCGTTTTCCAAGGTGAAAGGGGAATGGATGATATTAACCAAATAATAAGTGCCGTCGTTATAGTTGTAGTTGCAGTACTTTACGCACTATTCATAATAAAGTTTATGCCAAAGAAAGAAGAAGCGGTAGAGGTTAAAAGCGAGGAATAGGCCATGAAAAAGACCATACTAGTTCTGCTTATCGCTGTTACCATAGGGGCAGTAATTGCCTCTTTTGGAGTTGGGGAAAAAGTAGATGACGTAAACTACGTTGATTATTCCTTGGACAACGAATATGAGTATGAGGTTGTAGAGGATAAGTATGCAGTTGCATACGAGCCCAAAGGCGTGACACCAAAGTATGGTTTAAT
>JAZSKG010000012.1:0-6705 GCA_045534735.1 Candidatus Stercoripulliclostridium sp. | reverse complement strand
GCAACCGACCCGGATAGAGAAGGAGAGGCAATAAGTTGGCACTTAGCAAATACTTTAGATTTAAACGGACTCAAAAATCGTATTGAGTTCAATGAGATTACCGCAAAAGCCGTAAAACTAGCATTAGAAGCACCAAGAGAGATTAATCTTAACTTGGTTAACGCACAACAAGCAAGGCGTGTTTTAGATAGACTTGTAGGTTATAAAATTAGCCCCATACTATCTAGAAAGATCAAAAGCGGACTATCCGGTGGTAGAGTTCAATCTTCTGCTCTAAAGATGATTGTTGACCGTGAAAGAGAAATAAATGAGTTCGTTCCCCAAGAGTATTGGAATATGACTGCTAATCTCTTAAAAGAAGGCACTCGTGCTCCTGTTATTAAGAGCAGTTTCCAAGATTATAACGGCAAGAAAGTAAAACTTGAAAGTGAAGAACAAGTTAAAAAGTTGGAGGCAAGATTAGAAAAGGCTAATTGGTCTGTAGATAAGGTTAAGAAAGGTGTTTCTCAATCTAGACCCGCAGCACCATTTACTACTTCTACACTTCAACAAGATGGTTCTCAAAAGTTGGGTTTAAGTTCTCCACAAATAATGCAACTTGCACAACAACTCTATGAAGGAGTAGACATTCCAGGAGAAGGCCATACCGCTTTGGTTACTTACATTAGAACTGACTCGGTTAGAATATCTAGTGAAATGCAAGCGCTAACCAAGAAACATATTATCAATAAATATGGTAGTGAATTTGCTCCACAAAGACCTAATATCTATACTACGAAGGGTCAAAACGTTCAAGATGCTCACGAAGCCATAAGGCCCATTAGTTTGGATAGAACGCCTGAAAGTCTTGAAGATAAACTTCCAAAAAATCTATATAAACTATATAGATTAATCTATTTTAGATATCTTGCAAGTCAAATGACTCCTGCAGTATATAATACGCTTAACGTAAGAGTCCAAGCAACCGTAACTCCAGAAGAAAATTATGGTTTTAAAGTAAGTGGTAAAACGTTAACGTTTAAGGGCTATACGGCTGTATATGAGGTTGAAAAGAATGAAGATGAGGAAAACGAAATTGGTGGCAACCTTCCAAATCTAAATGAAGGAGATGCTCTTAAGTTGAAGAATCTTAAGAGTGAACAAAAATTCACAAAGCCCGCATCTCGTTATTCCGAAGCAACGCTTATAAAAGCAATGGAAGAGAATGGTATAGGTAGACCTTCAACCTATGCAACGGTAATATCTGTTTTAACCAAACGTGAATACGTAACTAAAGAGCAAAAACTCTTTAAGCCAACGGCTCTAGGAGAAGCAGTTACTGATTTTATGGAAAATTGCTTCCAAAACATAGTTGATATTCACTTTACTGCAGAAATGGAAAGTCGTTTAGACTTAATAGAACATGGTTCAGAGTGGCAAAAGATTATAGAAGATTTTTATCCTTCTTTTGCAGACGACCTTCAAAAGGCAAGTTACAACGGACGTAAAAAGGTAGTTCTTCCTGAGGAAATTAGCGACGTTATTTGTGATAAATGTGGCGCTAAAATGATTATAAAAGATGGTAGATATGGTAAGTTCTTGGCTTGTCCTAATTATCCCGAATGTAAAAATATTAAAAACTTTGTTGAACCTGTTGGCAAATGTCCAATATGTGGTGGTGACGTAAGTAAAAGACATAGTAAGAAGTCGGGAAACGTATTCTATGGTTGTTCAAATTATCCCGAATGTAGTTTCATGTCATGGGATTTGCCTGCACCCATACTTTGTCCCCAATGTTCCAGTCCTATGAAAGTAGTTCAAGAAGGGGAAAATAAAAAATACGTTTGCCAAAATAAGAAGTGTAACAATATTGTTGCGCCAAAGGAGTAAAAAAGTGGTAAAGATCGTCGGTGGTGGTTTGGCTGGATGCGAAGCCGCATACCAATTGCTTAAAAGAGGATATAACGTTGAACTTTACGAGATGCGTCCCGTAAGGAATACTCCTGCGCATAAAACTGAGGGCTTGGCAGAACTTGTTTGTTCAAATAGCCTAAAAAGTGAAGATGGTACAACGTCACAAGGACTTCTTAAGAACGAAATGAAATTACTCGGCTCACTCATATTGGAGTGTGCAGAAGTTGCTAGGGTTCCTGCCGGTGGTGCTTTAGCAGTAGATAGGGAAATTTTTTCTCGCGAAGTAGAAAGAAGGCTCAATGAATTTGAGGGCTTTAAACTTATTCGTGAGGAAGTTACAGGAATTAATGACAACGTTATTATTGCAACCGGTCCATTAACTTCTGATGCATTAACTGAAAATATATTGAGATTAACGGGCGCTGATAAGTTATACTTCTATGATGCAGTTGCACCCATAGTTACGTTAGAATCCGTTGACAAAGATAAATCTTTTTGGTCGGCAAGATACGGAAAGGGCAGTGATGATTATTTAAATTGTCCTATGAGTAAAGAAGAATACGACTTATTCTATAATGCTCTAGTGAATGCTCAAACCGTATTACTTAAAGATTTTGAAAAAAGAGAAATCTTTGAAGGGTGCATGCCTGTTGAAGTTATGGCTAAAAGGGGTGTAGATGCTCTTAGATTTGGTCCATTGCGTCCAGTCGGAATACATGGCGAAAATGGTGAAAAATACTATGCGGTAGTCCAACTACGAAAGGAAGATAACTATGATTCATTAGTTAACTTGGTTGGTTTTCAAACTAATTTAACCTTCCCGGAGCAAAAGAAAGTATTCTCGCTCATTCCTGCATTGCATGATGCTGAGTTCGTTAGATATGGAGTAATGCATAGAAATACTTACATTAATAGTCCGGCAGTGCTAGACTCAAGTTTTGCACTTAAGGAGCACCCATCCATCTTCTTTGCCGGTCAAATTACAGGTGTAGAAGGTTATATGGAAAGTACTATGAGTGGTTTATTAGCAGGTATCAACATGGCTAGATACATAGAAAACAAAAAGCCATTATCCTTGCCTGAAACCACGATGTGTGGATCGTTATCTAACTACGTGGCTACTTGTAGATCCAATTTTCAGCCAATGCACGTAAGTTTTGCACTATTGCCACCCTTGGATGGTAAAGTTAAAAAGCATGAGCGCAAAGCGAAGTATGCGGAAAGAGCAATTGAAGACCTTAAACAATATATAGAAACAATAAGGGAGGCGTAACTAATGGAATTTAGAGGAACAACAATTTGTGCAGTAAAACGCAATGGTGTTACCGCTATTGGAGGAGACGGACAAGTAACTATGGGAGAAAGTGTTATCTTTAAGGGTAATGCTATAAAGGGAAAGAGAATTTACGACGACAAAGTAGTTGTAGGTTTTGCCGGTTCCGTTAGCGACGCATTTGCGCTTTCTGAAAAATTTGAAGCAATGCTACAGAAGTTTAGTGGAAACCTACTAAGAGCGGCTGTTGAACTTGCAGAAACCTGGAGAATGGATAAAGCAAGAAAGTTGGAGGCCATGCTCATAACGGCAGATAAAGACAATTTGCTTATAGTTAGTGGAACGGGTGAAGTAATTGAGCCCGAAAGTGGCATTTGTGCGATAGGTAGCGGTGGTAATTATGCTTTGGCTGCAGCGAGAGCACTCGCTGAAAACACTGATATGGATGCTAAATCAATTGTAGAAAAGGCAATGAAAATTGCTGGAGATTTGTGCGTATTCACAAATCATCATTTAACCGTAGAATTAGTATAGGTGAAATATGGCAAACTTAGAATTATCTCCTAAACAAATAGTATTAGAGTTAGATAGATATATTATTGGGCAAAACGAGGCTAAAAAGGCTGTAGCAATTGCTCTTAGAAATAGATATCGTAGAACCCAACTATCACCTGAGGTAAGAGAAGAAATTACCCCTAAAAATATTATTATGAAAGGCCCTACGGGTGTCGGTAAGACTGAAATTGCAAGAAGACTTGCTCGTTTGGTTAAAGCACCATTCGTTAAGGTTGAGGCCACCAAGTTTACCGAAGTAGGCTACGTAGGTCGTGATGTTGAATCTATGGTAAGGGACCTTGTAGAGGTTGCTATTAGACTTGTTAAAGAAGAAAAAATAGCAGAGGTAGAACCCAAAGCCAAAGAGGTAGCAGAAAAGAAGTTGGTTGATGGGTTGTTCCCCGCTAGAAAGAAAAATCATCCGGAACTTTCCGACGAAGAAATTCGTACAATGCTTGCCAAAGACCTTAACGATGGAAAACTTGATAAAGTCATGATAGAAATGGAACTTCCCGTTCAACAAAAAGGTCTACAACTAGGTGCCCTAGGTGTAATTGATAATAATATTGGTGAGTTTATGAATAGGTTTTTACCTAAACAAACCAAAAAACGTAAGATCTCCGTAAGAGAGGCATATGACTTTTTAACAAAAGAGGAAGCCAATAAACTTATAGACGACGATTCCATAAATAATGAAGGCATTAAGAGGGCTGAGCAAGAGGGTATAATATTCATAGATGAAATGGATAAGATTGCCTCTAAAGGAAACTCTCATGGCCCGGACGTATCCAGAGAGGGTGTTCAACGCGATATTTTGGCAATAGTTGAAGGATGTACCGTTAATACCAAGTATGGTAATATTCGCACTGACTTTATATTGTTTATTGCTGCAGGAGCCTTCCATATAGCAAAGGTGAACGATCTAATACCGGAGTTACAAGGTCGTTTCCCTGTTATAGTTGAACTTCATAGTTTAACGGAAGAAGATTTTAAGAAGATTCTTAAAGAGCCCGACAATGCAATTATAATGCAATATGCAGCACTACTTGGAGTTGATAACATTAAGTTGAAGTTTACGGATGAGGCTATTGGAGAACTTGCTAGAATTGCTTACTTGGAAAATGAAAGTAATGAAAACATTGGTGCACGTCGTCTACATACCGTTATGGAGACGCTATTAGAAGACGTAAGTTTCAATGCATGTGGTGGACATGATGACATTGAGTTAATTATTGACAAGAAATACGTTGTTGATCACATGGAAAAAGTAACCAAGAACATGAACTTAAAGAAATATATTTTATAAGAGGAAACTATGATAAATATTCCCAAAGGTACAAAAGACGTATTACCTTTAGAAAGTTATAAATGGCACTACATTGAAAACACAATAAGGGATATTACGGCAAAATATGGTTTTTTAGAGATTAGAACACCTACTTTTGAGCATACCGATTTGTTTTTACGTGGCGTTGGCGAAACTACCGACATAGTAAATAAGGAGATGTATACCTTTTTAGATAAAGGCAATCGCTCCATAACGCTAAAACCGGAAGGCACTGCGGGCGTTGCTCGTTCTTTCGTGGAAAATGGTCTTTCTGAAAATCCTCAACCCATGAAGATGTACTACGTAACTCCTGTTTTCCGTTATGAAAGACCTCAAGCAGGAAGACTACGCGAACACCATCAATTTGGTATTGAACTTTATGGAAGTGACTCTCCATATGCAGACGTTGAAGTAATTACCGTTGCTAAAACTCTATTTGATAAACTTGGAATAAAGGAATTGGAGTTAAACATTAATAGCATCGGTTGTCCTGTATGCAGAGCAGAATATAATAGGGTACTTAAAGAGTATTTAGCAAGTCATATAGATGATATGTGTGCTACGTGCAAGGAAAGGCTTGACAAAAATCCTCTTAGAATACTTGATTGTAAAGAAGAAAAGTGTAAAGCAATAACTAAGAATGCACCTAAAGTATTAGATTACCTATGTGATGATTGCAAAAAGCATCACGAAGACGTTAAAAATATTTTAAACTCATTAGGTATTGCTTATACTGTAAATCCCAACATCGTTAGAGGCTTGGATTATTATACTAAAACCGTTTTTGAATTTGTTTCAACTTCAATAGGCGCTCAAGGAACCGTTTGTGGTGGTGGAAGATATAATAATCTGGTTAAAGAAGTTGGAGGAAAACCCACGCCTGCCGTTGGATTTGGCATGGGGATTGAACGACTAATAATGGTTTTAGAGGCATTAGGTCTTAGTTTAGGAGAAGAAGAAGTACCTACGGTTTACGTTGCTCCTCTTTCCCAAGACCAAGCACTTGATGCATACAAATTAGTTACCACACTTCGCGCTCAAAACGTTTCTGCAGATACGGATATTATGGGTAGAAGTCTAAAATCGCAAATGAAATATGCCGGCAAGAAAGGATATAAGTTTGTTGTTGTTTTAGGTGAAAATGAAATAAATGAAGGTTACGTAAAGATTAAAAATATGGCAACGGGCGAAGAAGATTCCGTTGAAATTTGTAATCTTGCTAATGAAATATCAAGGAGATAATTATGGCTGAATTTCTTTCTAATTTAAAGAGAACAAAAATGTGTGGCGAGTTTCGTGCTACCGATATTGGCAAAAAAATAACTGCCTATGGTTTTGTTGCAAAATATCGTAATTTAGGTAGTATTCAATTTGTTGACTTGCGTGATAGAACCGGTATTCTTCAACTTAGTTTTGTACAAGCAGATTATCCTGAAGTATACGAAAAGTCTACTAAAATTCGTAATGAATTCGTTATCGCAATAGTTGGAACCGTTCAACCTCGTGGTGAAAAGAATATTAACAAAAATCTTCCCACTGGTGAGATAGAAGTTATTGTTGAAGAACTACGTATTCTTTCCGAGGCTGATACTCCTCCCTTCGCTATATCCGATCTAGCAAACGTAGGTGAGGCTTTGAGATACAAGTACCGCTACTT
>JAZSKG010000064.1:0-10451 GCA_045534735.1 Candidatus Stercoripulliclostridium sp. | reverse complement strand
GTTTTACTTAGACACGACGGAGAAGGTGGTATCTTTAGCGATCTTTCAATCGTCAAAAGAGTGGAAGCATAGCAAACACGAATAATATATAATAGACAAAACAAGCCATAAATCGTGGCTTGTTTTATTTTATTATAAGGTTATGAAATATCAAATAATAAAATATGCTTTATATTCTATTGCTTTTGCCTTTTTACACTTTGTAGAGTGGAAAATGGGAGTATACGGTTTTAGCACGGCACTATTTTTTGCTCTCGTTTTTTCTAAACAAAACGTGGTTGTTATTGCTCCGTTGTATGCGATAACGGGCATAGCCTTCAACTTATCTCTTTGGGGAGCCCTTTATTTACTCTCGCCCATTCTTGTAACGTTACTTGCTATGTTCGTTCATTACAAATGTGCTAGACCTCTTACGCAACCACTTATGATGCTATATGCTTTTATTTCGTTGCTACCTAGGGGTGGGATAGGGATTGGAGAACTTATAGTAAGCATAAAACTGGTTGCCGGGGCTGGGCTTTCCTTACCATTAACAATCGTTTTTATATCGGTTTTGGGTGCGCTCGTAAGAAAAAAACTAAAGTTTCCACTTTCTCGTTTGGAGCGAGCATCATTTTGCGTAGTGCTAGGTGTGTTTGGTTTGGGGCTAAGATTTTTAAATATTGAATTCTTTTCATTTTATTGGCTAATAGTCCCATTTGCACTTGCTTTTTTACCTAATATCCCACTATTAAGCCTTTGGGAAATAGGCTTGGGACTGGGGATAGGAGCATTGGTTGATGGGGTGGAACCCTTTGTGTTTTGTGTTAGTATAGCCGTTCTCTGTGGCTTTTTACCCCCTGTGCACGCATGGATAGGTGGAACAATATTTCTTATTGCAGAATGCGCGCATATGCTTTTAAACGGCGCAAATGGACTAGAATATCTTAGTCTAATAGCCCCAGGGATTGCCGTTCTAATAACTTTAGTAATACCTCCAAAAATAAAAAGGAGGATAGCATTAAATTATTCTTTTGCAGACGTAGGACTCACTAGGGTTATGATTAACAGAGATAGGGAGAATATGCAAGACAAACTCACGAACCTTTCGCACTCGCTTTTTGAGGTAAGCGAGGCGCTTGCTAGTGATGATGAAATATTGCCTCCAAGTCAAATGGAACTTGCAGTAGAGGTTGCGAATATGGTGTGCAAGAGGTGCGCTAATTATCAACGTTGCAAAAAATCTCTTGGCGGGAACGGAACGGAGATGATACTACAAGAGTTAATGGGCTCTGCGCTGGAAAGGGGTAAGGTTAGTATATTAGACGCATCTCCTTTTTTGAGCAGTAGGTGTACTAATCTAAACACCATTATTATTAAGGCAAATGCACTTCTTATGGAGAATGAGGATAAAAGCAGGAAGGAAAAGGTAGCCAGTGAAAACAAGCGACTTTTAAAGGAGCAAGTTGAAGGACTGGGGGATATTCTAGAAGAGTTAGGAAAGGAAGCAGGGGTGCCGTTAAGGTACGACCTTGAGTGCGAGAAAGGGCTCAGGGACGCTTTTAACGATAAAGGCTTGGGTATTAAAGACGTAATGGTAATGGAAAACGGAGAATTAATACTTAGCGTAAAGGAACAAGATATTAACAAAACCGAATTAAGGGAGACCATAAGTGCGGTTATGGGTGTGCCAATGTGGATTTTTAGCAAAAGAGAGGGCGCAAACGGGTATTATACGACCTTTTGGGAAAGGGAGCCCAAGTATAGAGTGGCGTACGGCGAGCGCGTTTCCCCAAAAGATGCAAGAGGCTCGGGAGATAAAGAGGCAGTAATAAGACTTAATTCTCATAAGGTTATGCTTTGTCTTGCAGACGGCATGGGGCATGGTAAAGAAGCGCAAGAAAACAGCAACTGTGCAATGAGTTTAATAGAGTCACTTTATAAAGCCGGTTTTAATCACGAAACGGTGCTTAAGAGTGTCGGTGCTCTTTTAAAGGTAAGGAACAAAGAAGAGTTTAACGCAATAGATATAGCGGTAATAGATACTTCAAGTGGAGAGGTGGATTTCATAAAGCAAGGGGCGAGAGAGGGTTACGTAATAACCCCCGAAGGATTAAAGGAGATATCTTGTGGCTCATTGCCCCTTGGGATAGTGGATGGAGCGCCACCCATAACGGAGAGTCAAAAGTTAACCCCATACGACTTTTTGGTGATGTTTTCCGACGGCATCATAGACGGCCTAGGCAAAACCAGGCTGGAAGAAATACTAAGTAGCATTAAGACGAGAAACCCCGATGAAATATGCGAAAAGGTTATGGAAAACGTAGACAAACTTGCTCCTGATGAGCGCGACGATTGTTCCATGATATGTGCAAGATTATTTTAGGATATTCCTTTAATAGAACACGGCATATTTTAAAATAAAATATACCTTGAAAAAAACGGGCTAATGTGGTAATGTATAATGTGTACGTTCGGCACAAAAGAGCATAAGGAAAGAAGCAAAACCTATGATAAAAATCTTTACGGGCAAAACCTCTAACGGCTGTATGGATGCAGTCATAAATGAAATTAGAGAAAACGACTTTACAAAAGGTCGTCATATCGTTATTACGCCCGATGCACATGCTCTTTCTGCAGAAAAGGTTATTTTTGAAAGACTGGGCATTTGTGGCTCTATGACCATAGAGGTTGCAGCCTTTAGTCGTCTTGCTTACAAGATGCTTGGAAGTAACGTAAAGAAAACTCTATCCAAGCAGGGTGCCGTCATATTTTTTAAAAAGGCTATTAAGGCTGTTCAAGATGAGCTTAAACATTACTCAAGGGCATCAAAGACCGACGGCTTTGCCGGAGAAATGTATGCCGTTATAGCCTCTATACGTAATAACGGCGTTACCGAAAACGACCTTGCCGAGGCTATTTTAAAACTGGACGGCACCACCAAAGATAAGGCAGAAGATATACTACTTCTTTATAGAAAGTATATGGAAATGCTGGAGGCAGAGCATACCGATTCTACAAGCAGATTGCTTGCTTTTAAAGATATTTGTAAAGACGACGATAGAATAAAAGAAGCACATTTTTATCTTTACGGCTTTGATTCTCTTTCCAAAATCCAAATAGAAATCATAACCGAACTTGCAAGGTACGCTGGGAGCGTTACTATAGGTATGGTAAAAGATGCATGTAACCCCTTTTATCCAGAGGAGGTTTTTACTCGTCTTGTAGACCATCTTTCCTTGTATGGTGCTAAAAAAAGTATCGTAAACGTACCAAATGAGAAAATAATAGAACCGTTTGCCACCCTTCACGACAACGTATTTACTCTTTCTAACGTTAGGGTTAATCCCAGAGGAAGGGTTGTATTGTTCAAAGAAACAAATGCGTACGAACAATATAATGCCGTAGCAAGGGAGATAATTCGCCTTGTAAGAAGGGAGAACTATCGTTATAAAGACGTAGCGATAATTGATTGTGCAGGAGATCCCGTTGATTTTAAAGAGATACTGGAAAGATATGAAATCCCATATTTTATGGACGAAAGATATAATCTTACCGGTTCTGCAGTTTATAATTTTATTGTTGCCGTTCTTGAGGTAGCAAGGTGGAACTTTAAACTTGACAAAGTGCGTACTTTAATAAAAAGCCCACTTTTCTTAAAAGACGGAGAGCAAATAGCCGATTTTGAAAACTTCATTTTGGAAAAGAATCTTAATTATGGTGATTTTAAAGAGCCACTAGAAGGTGAAAGAGAAATAATTAGGGCTAAGTTGGAAAGGATATGTAAACCCTTCCAAGATGCAAAAAAGATAAAAGATTTTACTCGCGCCATAAAAGAGGTTTTAAGTGCTGAACTTAAGGCTGAGTTTTTGGAAGGCCTTATGGAACTTCCCGAATTCTATTCCATAAACGAACAATCGTGGGATAGAGTACTGGAAATCTTGGAAGAGTATGAAAGACTTATAGGAGAGGAAGAGGAGAGTATTACGGAGTTTGCAAAGACCTTCTCTGCAAGTTGTCAAGCAGAAGAAATAGCCGTTATACCTCGCTTTTTGGACGCCGTTTTCATAGGTACGCTAAGGGAGAGTTGCATTATTAAACAAAAGGCGATATTCGTGCTTGGTGCAACCTCTACTGCCCTTCCCTCCGACCGGGGTTATCAAGCAATAATTTCTGCTTTAGACTTAGAAAAGATGCAAAAAAGTGGTATTTTATTGTATCCGGCTCCCTTAGATAGAATAAGGGAAGAACGTTTTGCATTCATAGATTTACTTACCAAAACGGAAAAACTATATATAGGGTATCCCGAAAATGATTTTGACGCAACCCAAAATAAACCTTCTCAAGCAATTAAAGACTTTAGCGAGGCTTTCAAAGGATATGCAGAATCCGAAGTTAAGAGTCTTAATGCCAAATTCTTAAAAGGTGCACTAAATAGTAAGGAAGGGTTAGAAGACGTAGTTGGACACAAAAACAATGCTTTCTATACTTTGCTAACGGCAAAAGGAAAGATTGACGAGGACGGCGAGGCAAGAATGTATGCGACTCTAACCGACGAGGAGAAAGCGCTTGTAGGAAGAAAGAGCGAGCAAATAAAGGAAGTTCCCCTTGGCTATACCTTCTATGAAAAGAACAAGCATACCAGCATAAGTCAAATAGAGCAATACTTCTCTTGTCCATATAGACACTATTTGCAATACGGACTAAAACTTATAGATAGGCAAGAGGGCGTACTAAAAGTTACCGACGTAGGTACTCTTGTACACGAGGTATTGGAGCGTTATTTTGAAAAAACCAAGGGAAAACTCCGTGCTATGACCAAAGAAGAAAGAGAGGCCGTAGCAGAGGAAGCCACTTCCGAAACCTTTGATAGTGAAGGCATAAGATATCTTAAAAACGATCCAACCGTTGCATATCTCATTAGAAGGATGAGGCTGGAGAGCAAGAAGACGGCACTAGAGTTAACCGATAACGTCTTAAAAGGTAGTTTTGATCCTGCTTACATGGAAACCTATTTTGGTAGCAGTAAGGATGGTAAGGAAGTATCCTTTAAAACAAGCATAGGAGAGGTTGCCTTCCACGGCAAAATAGACCGTATAGACGTTGCAAAAATAGGCGATGAAACTTACGCTATTGCTATTGACTATAAAACGGGTAAAATAGAAGCCGACCTACATAGTGTATACTACGGAGAAAAGATACAGTTATATCTTTACTTGATGGCAATATCTAAAGTGTTGGGACTAAAGCCGGCAGGCTCGTTTTATTTACCAATTCGTAGTGGATATTCCAGAAAGGGCAAAAGTTATCGCTTCCAAGGACAATTCATATTCTCAAACGATATGCTAAAGGCTCTTGATGCAGAGGCTCACTTGAAAGCCTTAGAGAGTGGAGTTAAGACGACTTCTGACGTTATACCCATAAACTTTACCATAAAAGATGGCAATTTGACTTCTTCCAGCACCAAAAACAAGGTGAGCGAAGAAGAACTTCTTGCCCTCATGCGTTACGTGGAAACTATTATTCCTATGGCTATGGAAGAAATCATAGAGGGTAACGTGGAAAAATCTCCCCTAGGAGAAAAGTGCGCTGGTTGTCAATATAAGGCGATTTGTGGTGGATGCGCAGAAGACGATACCCGTGAATTAAAGGTAGCAAACAATCCCTTAAAGGTGGTTTATCCGGAAGAAGGGGGTGAAGAGTAATATGTGGACTAAAGAGCAAATCAAAGCACTAGAGTTTAACAATAAGGATATGTTGGTTTCTGCTAGTGCAGGTAGTGGAAAAACTACCGTTATGGTGGAAAAGATATTAAAATATTTGGAAACCAAGTCCATTACAAGCATTATAGTACTTACTTTTACTAAAGCGAGTGCCCTTGATATGCGCGAAAAACTAACCAAAAAACTCTCTGCCCTTGTTCGTCAAGGAGGAGAGAACGCGCGCCACTATAGGGATCAACTAAACCTTTTACCCTTTGCATACATAGGCACCATTGACTCCATCTGTGGACAGATATACAAACGCTACTTTGAAGAACTGGGTACCCCTCCCAATTTGGAAATGCTGGACAATGAGGAGAGCGAGGCGTTAAGAAGTAGGGCGATAGACGACGTCTTTACCGAACTCATAAAGGCGGACGATTCGGGCTTTAACGAACTATCAAACCTTTATGCCGACACAAAGAGTTTTAACGGACTTAAAAAGACCATAGAAATCTTTTTAACCTTCCTTTCTGCGCAGGAAAACCCCAAGGGATACTTGGAGTTTGCAAAAAACGAGGCAAGTAAAGGCTTCCTTTCTACCGACCTAGCATTAAAAGAAATGGACTCTTTGCGTATTCGCGCAAAGAAATTAAGAAGGGCTTTGGACGAACTTTACGGCGACCTTAAGGTTTCCGGCATGGTGGAAAAACACTACAATGCCTTCCTGAAAAAACTAGACGACATGGAAGACTTGAGGAGTAAGATAGAACACGCTAGAAACGAGGACTTTAACGAGTGTGTTATGGGTTTGAAGATGATGGTAAACATGCCCTCTTCTAAGATAACCCAAGAGGACTACGTGGTTTTCCGTGCCAAAGCCGAGCCAATAAACCAAGTGCTTAAAGATTTAATTGCCGATGCAAAATCTATTTTTGGTAAATCAACGGAAACTTTAATTAAAGAAGACGAAGAGAATAAGCGACTGGTATGCGAATTGCTTGACGTTGTAGAGAAAGTGAGGGAAAGACACCTTCTTTATAAACAAGAAGAGGGTAAATCTGATTTTGAAGACGTAGAAAGATACGTTTTGGAGATATTTGAAAATGAAAAGATGCGCGAGGAATTCAGCAGGAGCATAGACCACGTTTTCCTTGACGAGTATCAAGACGTCAACCGTCTACAAGAAGCCATTTTCCAAAAGATTTCTAGGGGAAATCTCTTTATGGTCGGCGACGTAAAGCAAGCGATATATGGTTTCCGTGAGGCAGAGCCCCAAATATTCTTGGATAAATATCAACTCTATCAAATGAACGACAATGCCGGCGAAAATAGACCGTTAACCAAAAATTTCCGTTCGGAGCAAGAAGTTTTAACCTTTATAGATAAAGTGTTTAGCGAGGTTATGACCCCGGAAATAGGTGGAGTAAACTATAGAGAGGGACACACTTTTGGTTCTGCAGGGTTGCAAAATGAAGGGGAAAGCACTTTGTCGGACGTAGAAGTTGCTTTGTTTACACCGGAAGAAAGAAAGGTTTCCGATCCGGATACGGAAATATATTCCGTTTTACGAGGCAAAAAGAAATGTTCCAAGGAAAGGGAACAAGACCTTTACATTGCAAGCAAAATTTTAAGCATAGTCGGTAAGGAAGAAATTCGCGACGAAAACGTTGAAGGTGGCCTAAGGCCCATAAGGTATAGTGACGTTTCCGTGCTTTATCGTTCAAAAGCAGGAGTAGAGGCTCTTACGAAGATATTTGATAAATATGGTATTCCTTACGTTGCAGAAGGTATGGAAGGTCTAAGTGGAAGTAACGACGTAGACGCCATAAATTGCTATTTAAGGGTAGTGGATAACTATAAGCAAGACAAATATCTTGCAGGAGCCATGCTTTCCAGAATGGGCGGATTTAACGAGCGCGAACTTGCTAACGTTAGAGCATGGCAATTTAATCCCAAAGCATTCTTCCACGAGGCAGTTTGGAATTACGACGGCGATCCTACTTTAAAAGAAAAAATCTCCTTGTTTAAAGCGCAACTTGAAAGACATAGGAGAATATCGTCGTTTGTAGACGTACCGACGCTTATAGGTAAAATAGTTACCGAAACGGGATACCTTAACTCGCTACTTGCCGAGGGTAAAAAGGCAAGAGTTGAGGTATATAATTCCTTTGTACACCTATTGCGCACTAAGAAGTTTGCAAGGAACCTACAAGCATACGTAGAATTTTTGGATAGTGGAGTGGAGTTAGAAATACCGTCTCAGTTTAATGCCGACGACACGGTAACCATAATGACGGCTCACCGTAGTAAGGGACTGGAATTTCCCGTTGTTTTCGTTGCAAGAGCGGGAAGAAAGATGAAAAAGACTTCCAGCGACCCCATTATTTTAAATGCCGAGCATGGTGTGGGAATCAATACCTTTGATGAAAAGGAAAGCAAGTATGAAAAAAGTGCTCGTCGTGTTGCCCTGGAAAAAGCGATACTTAAAAAATCAAAAGACGAGGAAGTACGCATAATGTACGTTGCCTTCACTAGGGCAAAGTATCGTTTGTACGTAACGGGCTCTGTAAAGGCCGATCTTGAAAAACCTGCAACCGAATGGGAAAGCGCAAGCGACTACGAGTCCTTTATGGAATGGGTAGCATATTCTGCAAGATGTAATCCCAGTGTAAAAATAGAAGTAGATCCCGGTATCGTTGGCCTGGAAGAGATATTGGGAGAGGGCGTAGAATCTAAGGCAAACGGAGAGGCTCTGGAGTTCTTAAACTATGCCTATGGTGAGAGTACCACTCTTTCAAACAAGTACACGGTAACTCAAATTAACGCAAAAGCAAGCGATAAAACCGAGCATTTTGGCACTTTGGGAGCCCAAAGCATAGAAGATGGTGTTGCATACCACAAAATAATGGAAGAAATTGACTTTAATAATTGCTCCCGTGAAGATGTAGAGGCACTTATAGCCAAACACGTTAAGGAAGGAATTATAAAAGAAGGACAAGTAAACCCCGACTATATAACGCGCATAGTTGCGCACCCGATTTTTGACTATGCACGTAGTGGAAGTTGGATGGCGGAAAGGGAATTCATGTATTATGCGCCGGCGTGCGAGGTGTTAGAGGGCGTAACCTCTACCGATAAAACGCTAGTCCAGGGAATCATGGACCTCATAATAGAGGGAGAAAAGAATTATCTTGTGGATTACAAGGTTTCCTCTGCGCCAATAGAGGTTTTAAGGAACCGATACGCCACACAAATAGCCCTTTATGCCAAGGCTTACGAGGAAATTACTGGTAAAAAATTGGACGGAAAGGCCGTTGTGGTGCTAAATAGGGGGGAAGTAATAGAATTTTAGCCCTTAAAAACACATATATTTATATATAATATAAAATTATATAAAAAAAGGGGTTGCAAAATTTGGCGATTGCATTTATAATAATCTCATATACTATTCTTGTAGGAGCGGGATATGGAAAAAATTATCGAAAGCATCCAATCAGTATTAGGTAAGATTGACTTCCTTAGCTTAGGCGGAACTCTTTCTCCTGCCGTTTACATTTTAGCACTCGGCGCTATCTTAGTTATCATTACCTTCTTCATTGCACTTGCAATCAAATCAGGTAGCAAAGCTAACAAGTTCAGAAAGCAACTTGACGACACCGTAGCATATCTTAACGCTAACGGCACCGTTGATGCTGAAAACGTTGAAGGCCTTAACGCACGCATTCAAGCAATGCCCGTTTCAGTTGTTCGTGGCTGGGGCGCATTCTTAGAGCAACAAACCGGTTATCCTTCAGACTACGTTAGCGAACAAGACGCACTTGGCGCACGCAAGGGCAACCCCAACTTTAAAGGTGGCAAAGGCTTCTACAAAGTAGTAAGCTCCATCGTTATCCTTGCTTGCATCCTTCTTTCCGCAGTAGGTTGCTACGATGTTGTTAAAGGCATAGACGTTGCTTCCGTTGAAGGCATCAAGGGTATCGTTCTTCTCGTGCTCCCCGTACTTGGCACCCTCGTTATTCCATGGATCGTTTACGTAATCTTCGGTGCATTCTTAAACCTTGCCGGCAAGAACGAATACAAGAAGGTACAACAATCCTTCCGCAAGTTCCAAGATGCACTTGACACCAACGTAATCATCTTCCGTGAAACCCAAGACGAATTCATTTCTGAAAACATTGAAGAAATCAATTCTGCAATTGAAGATATCCTCGCTTCCAAGCTCGGTGACAGCGAAATTCTTGAAATCGTAACTACCCCCAAGGTAGACGAAGAACTCGTAATTGAGGAAGAAGAAGCTGTAATTGAACCCGTTAAGGTAGAAGAAGAGGTTGCAGCAGTTGTTGACGAAGTTCCCGCAACTCCCGAAGAACAACGTGCACTACACCTTCTTGAGCTTGTAAACCTCACCATAAGAGTTGCTGAAGATCCTGCTCTTGACGAACAAACTCTTACTGAGTTCGCAGAATATCTTGATGCAGAAGTATCCTCCGGCGCATACTCACAAGAAGAGGAAGAAATCTTCCTTGACTGCTTAGCAGTTCGCGCAGGCGTATACTTTGACGTATTCGGCAAATAATCAAAAAAACAATTAGAGCGCACGATAAAAAGTTTTGTTGTGCGCTCAAACCATAATGACTAAACTAAAAGGTAGAAAAATGGAAGACCCTTATAGTAGAAACTTAATAGTCAGATAAGCCATAAGCCACAACAGAAGTTGTGGCAATCCCATTTTGCGCTCTTTCAAAAGGGATATGGTTTGTCATATCC
>JAZSKG010000092.1:0-3156 GCA_045534735.1 Candidatus Stercoripulliclostridium sp. | reverse complement strand
CCTAAACACGAATTTCGTCAATCTAGAGGGCGATTTTGAGCCCATAGGCCGTTTAAACATAGATGCACAATGTAATTTTATATATAGAATATATCCTTACGTTGGTATGGTATATCCTAAATTTCCTAAAACGGTAAAGTACGTGCTTTTGGATTCCTTCCATAGTGGCACCATAGACACTGCCTCCGAGCCTGCAAGAAACTTCTATAACTACTGTAAAGAAAACGGCATAAAGGTTTATCTTACCGGTCTTAAAAACGCTATATCTTATGAGGGTACGTTAAAGTATAAAGAGTTAGGAATAACCCCTCTATATAACGTTTCACCTATTTCTGCCTATATTAAGGGTTGGTTATATGGTAAATTATAAAATATTCAACCACGTAAAAAGAGGTGCAACTGCACCTCTTTTAATTATTTACCAAATTCTTTAGCAACGTCTTTAAGGAGTTTTCTTATTTCCAAATGCTGTGGACATGCTTGCTCGCATTTACCACAACCAATACAATCGCTTGCCTTTCCCCCTCGTTTAACGTGGATGCTGTAATAATAACTGGAATTAAAACTATTGTTTGTCTTTTTGTCGTTTAAACAAGCAAAAAGATCGGGAATGGGTATATTCTTGGGACATCCGTCTATGCAGTACTTACAACCTGTACATTGTATTAAATTTTGAGCGCGATATATCGCCTTAACTTTTCCTATTGCTTTCATTTCTTCTTCGGTTATAGGCTTAAAGTCTGACATATAACTTAAGTTATCGCGCATCATATCCATACTACCCATTCCGGAAAGAACCATGAATATTCCCTCAAAGGAAGCACAATATCTTATCGCATAACTTGCAACCGATGCCTCTCCGAGTGATTTAAAAATCTCTTTTGCCTCTTGTGGAAGATTTACAAGTGCACCGCCTTTAACGGGCTCCATAACGATTATCGGCTTATTATGTTTTCTGCAAACGTCGTAACACTTTTTACCCTCTACCGATGGATCGTCATAATCAACGTAGTTAAATTGTATTTGAACAACTTCTATCTCGGGATAATCGGTAAGTATTTCATCAAGCACTTCCGCTTTGTCGTGGAAAGATAGTCCGACGTGTTTAATTTTGCCCTCTTTTTTGAGTTCAAAAGCCGTTTCATAAGCGCGACAAGCCTTATACTTCTCGTATACCTTTTTCTCTTGCGCGTGCATTAGATAAAAATCAAAATAGTCTACGCCACAAGCCTTAAGTTGCTTTTCAAAAAGAGGACGGATATCTTCTTCCTTTCTAAAAAAGCCACTTGAAAGTTTATTGGTTAAAATATAGTCTTCCCTTTTATATCTAGAAGTTAAACTTTTTTTAAGCGCCTTTTCCGAGCGCATAAGCATATAGCCACGAGCCGTATCAAAATAATTAAATCCCGCCGCCATAAAGGCATCAACCATTTTATCTAGTTCTTTGTAGTCAATTAAGCCTAATTTCGTAGTGGGTAAACGCATACAGCCAAACCCAAAATTCTTTTTTACTTCCGGAAACATATGCACTCCTATCGTCTTAACTATTCTGCTTTTTTGCTCTTTTTAAAGAAGTCTTGTACTGCACTTTTCGCTTCGTCTAACTTGGTTTTACCTTGCTCTGCTACAGACTGAGCGTATTCCTTGCCTTGCCCCAACTTTTCTTGCGCGAACTCTTTACCTTGTCCTATCTTTTGTTGGGCAAATTCTTTACCTTGCTCGTATTTTTCTTGAACGAATACTTTACCTTCCTCAAACTTTGCTTCTACGTTACTTTTCGCATCGGTAAACCACTTAAAATCTTCCTTTAAACTATTAAGAATATATCTTCCTACAAGTTCTAGTGTGATTTTTCCTATCTCTACCACAACGGATATTATCCAAGTAATTATAAGCAACGTGGTGACGATTACGTTAATGGGAGAAACCATAGAAGCCGCTATGTACATACCATAAAGGGTTACGCCTAAAGAATATGCTTTTACAAGCAACTTTCCGGCAGATAATGCATGGGTGGTTGTTTTACGCAAGCGTTTAAAGCCCTTATATTTGTCCATTTCCATTTTACCAAACACTATATTAACAATTAACATTAAGGCAGTTATTGCCAATAAAATAGCGTTAGTAATAAGGTTGCCAATGGGAACTATTACTGCGATAGTTAAATAAACTATCATTAGAATATTCATACCATAGTTAAATATCCATGATACGACACTACATATTTTTGCAAGCCTATTAAAAGCCTCTCTAGTATGTTTAAACATTTTATTGCTCCTTTACTTTAAAGCCGTAACAGCCTCGTAGAAAGCCTCTGCCATAGCAGTTTGACCATTTTTATCGGGATGAATGCCATCTAACTTATACCATTCGGGGTGGTCTTTAGTTATTTCATAGGTATCAACGAGTGGGAGACCGTATTCTACTGCAAGTTCCTTAATGCCTTCATTGATGATATTTATGTTTTCGCCATTAATATCGTACATATAATCGCCTTCATTGTCGCCGTGAACGTAGAAGCCGGAATTAACGGTTGCAAGAATAATGCGTGGTTTACTTTCTAGGTTCAAGTAGGTCTCAATAAGTTCTCGTTCGGCTTGTTTAAAGGCCTCCTTACCTTCAAAATTATAGGGTTTGCTATCGTTTGAACCGAGCATTAAGATTACAATATCGGGTTGATATTCTTTACTCTTTTTGTAGAGTTTTGTATCTCTATATGATTCTTCGTTGTTGTCTTGAGCCGTTTTTGCACTAAAGCCGAAGTTTAAAACGTGATAATCCTCTCCTAACATATCGCCAAGTTGAGCAGGATAGGTGTTTTCAAACCAGTTAATTACACTCATACCATAAGTTATGCTATCGCCAACACAGGCAACCCTTATTTGATCCCCTTCGGGTTTAGTGTGGAAATGGAAATCTGTGCAACCAACAAAAATTGCTGCACCAAAAACTATTGCTGCTATAAGAACAACTACGATTACTATGATGATTATGGCTCTTTTTAACTTTCCCATATCTATATTTCTCCAAAGTTGATATCTTGATTTTACCATATAAAGAGAGTCTTTTCAATAGTTAAACAAATAAAACCAGCCTCTTTCGTCGGTGCTTTATTTCCTTTTTTCTGTTTGTTTGGTTTTGGCGTGCGCTTGGATT